>NZ_JBITCO010000011.1:0-236313 GCF_044453265.1 Kitasatospora sp. NPDC051705
GTCGTCGGCGAACTCCCCAAGACCCGCTCCGGCAAGATCATGCGCCGCCTCCTGCGCGACATCGCCGAAGGCCGCGAAGTCGGCGACACCACCACCCTGACCGATGCCACCGTGATGACGTCGATCCGAGCCCAGCTGTCCGGCGGAACCGGCAAGGACTGAGTACCCTCGGCCCTGCATCGGCGCAGGTGATCGCGATAGGGATCGACCAGCGTGGGTTCGTAGCGGGGCGTGCGGCGCTCTGCGGTGGGCTCCTTCATGCGGGAGTCCCGCTTGACGGTGTTCAGGGCGACGTCGAGACGGCGGGCGCACCCGAGTAGCCCGACGCCCTGGCCGAGCAGCCTGTGGACCGGGCGCCACCGTTCGCGGGTGGTCTGCTCGCGTACGTCTCCGGGCCGGGCGGGGTTCACGGCGGTGGCCCAGCAGGCGGCGTGGGAACGGACCTCGGCCAGGGCCTTGCCGCACGGGTTGGGCCACAGGTGCCACCTGTCGTTGACCTGCACCGCTTCGGGGAGCGCCTGGCGGATCGCCTCGCCAGGGGAGCCGGAGCTGTCGCGGCAGACATACTCGGCCCCCGGGTGCTCGCGTAGCCACGTGACCAGGGTCTGGGTGGTGCGGTCGGGCAGGACGTCGATCCGCTCGCCGGTCTCGGCGTCGATGAGCGTGGTGGCATAACGCTGACGCTGGCGCAGGGCGAAGTCGTCGACGCCGAGCACGCGCGGGACGCGCAGCCGCGGCGCCGACTGGCGCATGAGCATGCGCATGGCGGTCGAGCGGGAGACTGCGCAGGCCAGTGCGCCGGAGAGGCGGGAGCCCGCCCGGCCCGCTAACTCCTCGACGATCTTGCCGAGGTGGTCGGCGAGGCGGCGCGTGCGCCGCTGGTAGCGTTCGATCAGACCGGGGACCTGTTCGCGGATCGTCTGCCGCGGGCAGCCCCGGACCGGGCAGACCATCCGCCGGACCCGCACCGATGCCACGACCCGTCGCCCGTCCACCGGCACATCCGCCAGCACTCGCCCGTGGAAGGCATGCACCTGTCCCGTCAGCTGCCCGCACGTCGGGCACGGCACCGGTTTCGTCCCGGGTCCGTGCGGACACCCGGATGACCTCGCCCTCATCCACCGCACCCTCGACGACGAGGGCGGACAGCCCTGAAAAGACCGCACTCACAAGCTCGTTGACATCACGCATGCCGTGCCAACGAAAACAGTCACCCTCTGTTACCGCCGATTACGGGGCAGAGCCGTTGATTTGACACTCCTGCAGTGGGTTGGTCTCGTCCGCGCGCCCAGAGGCCCCCCTCGCAAAGGCCGTGACGGTCGAGATGTCTGGGCGGAGCTCCCCGCTCCTGAGGAGCCCTGCCCATGGAGAGCTGTCAGAACTGGTGGTCGAATACCGCGGTCACGGGCGCGTGGTCGCTCCATCGTTCGGTGTGGGAAGCGGCGCGTTCGACGTAGGCCTCGACGGCTTTGTCGGCCAGGGCTTTTGTGGAAACAATTAGGTCGATGCGCCAGCCGGAGTCGTTGTCGAAGGCGCGGCCGCGGTAGGACCACCAGGTGTAGGGGCCGGTGCGGTCGGGGTGGAGGGCGCGGACGACGTCGACGTAGCCGGCCTCGTCGTAGACGCGGGAGAGCCAGGCGCGCTCCTCGGGGAGGAAGCCGGCGGCCTTCTGGTTGGCCTTCCAGTTCTTGAGGTCCTCGGGGCGGTGGGCGATGTTCCAGTCGCCGCAGACCACGACCTCGCGGCCCTCGGCGGCGGCGCGGGTGCGGAGGGAGGTGAGGTGGTCGAGGAATTCCGCCATGAAGCGTTCCTTCTCGTCCTGGCGCTCGGTGCCGACTTCTCCGGAGGGGAGGTAGAGGCTGGCGACGGTCAGGCCCGGGAGGTCGATTTCCACGTACCTGCCCGAATTGTCGAATTCCTCGGACGCGAATCCGATGACGCTCCGCAGAGGCTCCTGCCGGGACAGGACGGCGACGCCGGCCCGGCCCTTGGCGGCGGAGGGGGCCCAGGCCGCGTGCCAGCCGTCCAGGTCGCGCAGTTCGACGGGCAGTTGCCCGGGCTCGGAGCGCACCTCCTGCAGGCAGATGACGTCCGCCTCGGTGGCGGCCAGCCACTCGATGAAGCCCTTCTTGGCCGCCGCCCGGATTCCGTTCACGTTCACACTCGTCACCACGATCACCCGGGCAGCCTACCGAGCGTCCGGGCCGCGGCCGAAGCGTGACGCGCGAGGTCGCGGTATGACGTGAACGCGGCATGAATATGTGCGACAGTCACACCAAGGCCTGCCATTGGTCTTGACCATCTCCGGACGAAGCCCCTACTGTCGCTTACTGCAAAGACCTTTAATAAAGAAGGACGGATAAAAGCCCGCTCTCCCACCTGCCGCAACAGCGGACAGCGGGCCCGGCATCCGCCCTCCTCGGTGCAGGGCGGACAGAACCAGGTGGAGGACACGGTGGGGACGACAGGACAGCTTTCGGCGGTGCCGGAACCGAAGTACTGGCACCTGCGCACGGTGCTGCTGCGGGCCATCGACTCGGAGTTCTCCACCGGCCAGGTCCTGCCCAACGAGCGCGAGCTGTCCGCCCGCTTCGGCGTCGCCCGCGCGACCCTGCGGCAGGCCCTCGACCAGCTGGAGCTGGAGGGCCGTCTGGTCCGCCGCCGGGGCATCGGCACCCTGGTCGCCGCCCCGCGCGTCGGCGTCCCGGTCAACCGGCAGGAGGAGGGCTGGCCCGGCGCCGCCCGCAGCCACGCCTGGCGGACGGTCGACTGCACCACCGCCCCCGCCTCCGCGCAGCTGGCCAAGAACCTGGGCATCCCCGAGGGCGCCACCGTGCACACCGTCCGCCGGGTCCGCCTGGTGGAGGGCCGGGCGGTGGCCAGCGAGTCGCTGCACGTCCCGGCCGCCGCGCTGCCGCACCTGCCCGGCTTCCGGGCCGAGAGCGACCGCGCCCGCTCGGTGCTGCGCCAGCTGGAGCGCCTGGAGGTGGACGGCGAGTCCCGCTCGGTCGAGCTGGGCGTCGCCGAGGCCAGCGAGGCCGTCCTGCTGGAGCGCCCGCCGGGCTCGCCGGTGCTGGTGATGACCACCCAGTACGCCGCGGCCGGCCGTCTGGTGGCACTGGCCGTCTCCACCTACCGGGCCGACACCTGCAAGCTGACCTTCGGTGAGACCGGTCTGGTGGAGGTCACCCCGGTCGCCGCCGGCTCCGAGGTGCGCACCGCCTCCTGATCCACCCTCCGAAAACCCTCAGGGCGAGGCCCGGACACCCGCGCGGTGTCCGGGCCTCGCCCGTGTCGGAAGCCGGTGCCCGAAGCCCGGGCCCGCCCTCCCGTGCCCGAAGGCTGCCCGGGCCCGAAGCCCGGGCCCGCCTCCGGTGCCCGAAGGCTGCCCGGGCCCGCCTCCCGTGCCCGAAGCCCGGCCCGGCACGCGTCAGGCGCGCCCGTTGCCGGTGGTCGGCGGGTCGACGGCGAAGAGCTGGTCCTCGACCTGGTCGAGGGCGACGCGCAGCGCGCCCATGGCCACGACCTCGGAGCCGAGCGCGGCGAGCGCGACCTCGGGGGCGCGCAGGGTGAACTGGGCCAGGCGTTCGCGCAGCGGTTCCAGGACGCCGTCCAGGCCGGCGGCCCAGCCGCCGATCACCACCAGCCGGGGGTCGATGGCCAGGACGAGCGCGGCGACGCCCTGCACCAGCCGGGTGAGGAAGCGGTCCATGGCGACCTTGGCCACCTCGTCGCCCTCCCGGGCGAGCCGCAGGACGCGGGCCACGGCGGCCTCGTCGAGCGGGTTGAGCGGCTTCCCGGTGGTGGAGAGCAGGCGCTCCGGGGTGACCTCCTGGCCGAGCAGGTGGAGGGCGCCGATCTCGCCGGCCGCGCCGCCGAAGCCGCGGTGCAGCCGACCGTCGATCAGGGAGCCGGCGCCGGGGCTGAGGCCGGCCATGACGAAGACGACGTCGCCGGCGCCGACGGCGGCGCCCTGCCAGTGTTCGGCGATGGCGGCGAGGTTGGCGTCGTTCTCGATCAGGACGGGGCAGCGGAAGGAGCGGCGCAGCCGGGCGCCGAGGTCGAGTCCGGTCCAGCCGGGCATGGCGGTGCCGAGCTGGACGGTGCCCTCGCGGTCGACGATGCCGGGGGTGCCGACGCCGACGGCCCACAGGTTGTCGCGGGAGATGCCGGCCTTGCGCAGCACCTCGGCGACGGCGGTGCGGACGGCGGCGAGCCGGTCCTCGGCCTCCAGGGTCTCGTCCACCGGCTTGAAGTGACTTCCCACCACCTCGCCGGTGAGGTCGGCGAGGACGACCCGGATGTCGTGCACCCCGATCTCGATGCCGAGGATATGCCCGGCCTCGGCGCGGAACCGGAACCAGCGGGCCGGGCGGCCGCGGCGGCCGGCGCCGCTCTGCCCGTCGTCCTTGGGCTGCTCGACCTCGGCCACCAGGCCGGTCTCCACCAGGCCCTCGATGACGCCCTCGACGGTGGGGCGGGAGAGTCCGGTCTCGCCGACGAGCTGGGTGAGGGTCACGGAGTGGCCGGTCCGCAGCGCCCGAAGCGTGACCGCCGCGTTGATCCGCCGCAGCAGTGAGGAGTCTCCTCCGGTGAGCCGATCCGCCAATGCGATGCCCTTCGCCGTTCGCGCGACTGCCCTGGCGCGCGGTGTCGAGTGCGCGGTGCCCACCGAATGGCCCGCGGGGGTGTGCCGTCCGGTCACGGCGCGCCGGCAGGGGGCCGCCCGCGCCAGGGCCGGAGGACATGCGGGAGCCTACCCGGGGGCGGGCCCGGCGGGCGAGAATCCCCGCAGCTCATCCAGGCTTCGGTATCGAAATGGTACGCATCGGGTGGCGGTGCGTGACCCGGGCTTCACCGCTCGACCACGGACGGCCCGTACCGGGGCCCCCGGAGCGGCCCGGAGGCGGGTACGGGCGGGGCGGCGCCCCGGCGCCGGGTACGGGCGGAGCCGCGGTGCCGCCGGGGGCGGTCGGCGGTGGTGCTGTCGGGTCAGGGGGTCACGGCCGCGAACAGCCGCTGCCCGAGCAGGCCCATCGGGTGGCCGTCCTCGGGCAGCACCAGGACGGTCGGGCAGCCCGCGGCGGTGAGCGCGGCCCGCCAGTGCTCCGCGGGGCGGGCGGGGTCGACCCCGGCCCGGCCGGTGATCAGCAGGTCCAGTTGTTCGTCGGTCGGGGCGAGGAGCAGCAGCAGGCCGCCGGGTACCAGCAGGTCGGTCAGTTCGGCGAGGCCGGGGCAGGCGGGGCCCGCGAGGCCACCGGCCCCGGCCGGGTCGCCGGTGTCGCCGACGGTGGCCACGAGGACGTCGTAGCGGTCGCCGTCGGGCTGCTGGTGGTGGTCGGCGGTGCGCCGGGGGCGGGCGGCGAGGGCCCGGGTGACGGCGGAGTCGGCTCCGTCCGGGCCGAGTTCGAGCACGCGCAGCGGGGCCGGCCCGTCGTGGGCCTCGGCGAGGCCGCGGACGAGTGCGCCGAGGGCGGCGCCGAGGTAGCCGCGTGAGGCGGCCCAGCGGACCGGGGTGGCGGCGGCCCGGGGTTCGTCCTGCCCGGTGATCAGGCGGGGGAGCCGCAGGGCGCCGCGCCGGACCCGGTCCAGGGCGGTGACCGGGCCGAGGCCGTCGGTCCAGGTCTCGACGGCGGGCCGCCAGGACTCCCGGGCCTCGGCCGGGGTGGGGGCGGAGCGGCCGTGCAGGGCGTCGCCGTGGCGGGCTATCAGGCCGTGCCGGTGGAGGGCGTCGAGCCAGCGGGTGACCCGGGGGCGTTCGGCGGGGGTGGTGCCGGTGGCGGCGAGGATCTCGTCCTCGGTGTGTCCCCGCGCGGGGTCGGTGAGGACGTCGCTCTGCTGGAGGGTCAGCAGCAGGGCCGTGAGCACGGCGTGGTCGAGCTGGGCGCCGAAGGCCCGGACCTGCTCGGGGGTGATGCCGATGGTGTGCTTCCACGCGGCGGCCGAGGCGGTGGCGACGGCGCCGCGCAGGCGCCGGTCGGCGGCCTCGGCGGGGCTGTGCGGGGCGCGGACGTGGGCGAGGACGGCGCCGAGCGCGTCGACGGCGGCGTACACGTCGTCCTGCCGGGGTTCGGGGCCGACGTGCAGGACGAGCCGCAGCGCGCCGAGGTCGTGGCCGGGGAGGCCGGGGTCGCGGCTGAGGCGCCAGAGCAGGGTGGAGGGCAGGCTGAGGTGGGTGGTGGCGCTGTCGGCGAGGGCGGTGAGCTGCTGGTGGGGTTCCTGGTCGAGGTCGCCGCAGTGGACGGTGCCGCCGGCGAGGAGGGTGGCCAGGGCGAGTTCGACGGTGAGGTCGGTGGCGGGGTGGAGGACGGTGTGCCGGATGGGCGGGGCCCCGAGGACGCCGGCCCAGTGCCGCAGCCGTTGTTCGGCGGTGCGGGCGGCGGAGGGGGCCAGCGCGGCGTGGGCGGCGACCCGCTCGGCGAGGGCCCGGGGCAGGCCGCCGGGCGGGGAGACTCCGAGCAGCAGGCCGATGCCGCTGATCGCGCGCCCGCCGGCGACGACGGCGGGCCGGTCGCCGAGTTCGCGCAGCGCGCTGACCAGGGCAGGGGTCGGGGGCACGGTGATCACTCCGGGGTGTGGGGGGAAGCCGCACTACTGAACCATGCGGCCGGGTCGGGCGCTGCCGTGCACGGGTCAAGATTCCGTAATGATTTTCATATCGGCCAGCCAAAGCGGTCGGACGATCTCCGCCCGAAGCGGATGGAACTCCGCATTCCGGAAGGGTGATCGACTCCTTGACAGGCGCTCCGGGCGCTGGGTTACTTGGCCGTGGGAGCCTGACCGAACGATCGGTAGGCACCCGGATCGGCCGACCCGTGGAGGAGCGACGATGACCGGCACCCCGCCCGACCCGCACCGACGGCTCGGGGAGCCGATCCCGCCCGCCCTGCTGGACGACGGCGAACGGCTGGGCCTCGACGAACTCCGCGCCCTCCAGCTCGAGCGGCTCCGGGCCACCCTGCGCCACGCGTACGGGGAGGTCGAACTGTACCGCCGGAAGTTCGACGCGGCCGGCGTCCGCCCCGAGGACTGCCGCACCCTGGCCGACCTCGCCCGCTTCCCCTTCACCACCAAGGCCGACCTGCGCGAGGGCTACCCGTTCGGGATGTTCGCCGTCCCGATGGAGCGGGTCCGCCGGATCCACGCCTCCAGCGGCACCACCGGGCGCCCGACCGTCGTGGGCTACACCGAGGCCGACCTGTCGATGTGGGCCGACGTCGTCGCCCGCTCGATCCGCGCCGCCGGCGGCAGGCCCGGTCACAAGGTCCACATCGCCTACGGCTACGGGCTGTTCACCGGCGGCCTGGGCGCGCACTACGGCGCCGAGCGGGCCGGCTGCACCGTCATCCCGGCCTCCGGCGGCATGACGGCCCGGCAGGTGCAGATCATCCAGGACTTCCGCCCCGAGATCATCATGGTCACCCCCTCCTACCTGCTGACGCTCCTCGACGAGTTCGAGCGGCAGGGCGTCGACCCGCGCGACACCTCGCTGCGCATCGGCATCTTCGGGGCCGAACCGTGGACCGAGGAGATGCGCCGGGAGATCGAGGACCGGCTCGACCTGCACGCCGTCGACATCTACGGCCTCTCCGAGGTGGTCGGTCCGGGCATCGCGCAGGAGTGCGTGGAGACCAAGGACGGGCTGCACATCTGGGAGGACCACTTCTACCCGGAGGTCGTCGACCCGTTCACCGACCGGGTGCTGCCCGGGGGCGAGGGCGGCGAGCTGGTCTTCACGTCGCTCACCAAGGAGGCGCTGCCCGTCGTCCGCTACCGCACCCGCGACCTCAGCCGGCTGCTGCCCGGCACCGCGCGGCCGGCCTTCCGGCGGATGGAGAAGGTGACCGGGCGCAGCGACGACATGATCATCCTGCGCGGCGTGAACCTCTTCCCGACCCAGGTCGAGGAGATCCTGCTGCGCACCCCGGGCGTCGCGCCGCACTTCCAGCTGCGGCTCTCCCGGCAGGGGCGGCTGGACGCGATGACCGTCCGGGTCGAGGCGCGTCCGGACGCGCCGGCCGAACGACGGGCGGCCGCGCGGGAGGAGATCGCCCGGGCGGTGAAGGACGGGGTGGGCGTCACCGTCGAGGTGGAGGTGGTGGACCCGTACACGCTGGAGCGGTCGGTGGGGAAGATCAAGCGGGTGGTCGACGAGCGCGGCTGACGGTGCGGGGCCGGGGCGCCGTTCGCGCCGCTCGCGGCGGTGCGGTGCGGTGCGGCGTGGTGTCGGCGGTGGGCGCGGCGCACGGTGCGCGGGGTGCGCGGGGTGCGCGAGGAGGTCGGAGGCGCACGGCTGTCCGGGGGGTGATGCCGTACGCCTCCGACGTCTACAGAAATGTAGACGGCTGGTCCGGGTGCCGTCCAGCCACCGCGCGCCGTTCGTCCGCCGAGCGTCCGCCGCCACCGCGCGCCGGCCGGGGGCTCACCGGTCCCGTCCGTCCCGGAGTCGGGCCGTCCCGCAGCCGGTCCCGTCCCGGAGCCGGTCCCGGCTCACTCTCCCCGGGCACCCCGACCGTTCCCTCCCCGGCCGGGGCGTCCGGCGTGCCGGGTCGCCTCAGCGCCCGGAGCCGTCGACGACGGTGTTCCCGGTCAGCTCGCCGCTGGTGCCGTCCACCGTCACCCGGTGGCGCACGCCGTCCGGGCCCACGACCACGACGGCCCAGGCCGCCGAGCCGCCCTGCGCGGTGACCCGGTTCAGCGACTCGGCCCGCCCGCCGGGCACGGCGGCCTGCGCCTTGTCCAGCGCGGCGGAGGCGCCCAGCGACGGCAGCGGTGCCGGGGCCGGGCGGCCGGCGTCGGCGCCCGGCCGGTCGCCGCGCCCCTCGCCCTGCCCGCCGCCGTGGTGCCGGCCGGCACCGGCCCGGTGCTCGTCGCCGCCGCGGCCGCCCAGGTCGCCGTGGTCGTGCGAGCCGCCCTCGTCGCCCCGGCCGTTCTCGCCCCGGCCGTTCTCGCCCCGGCCGTTCCCGTCCTGGCCGCCGTGCGACCAGGGGCCCTTCCCGACCGGACCGTCCCCGGCCCGGTCGAGCGCGCCGTGGTGCCCGCGCGCCATCCCCTCGTGCGCGACGGAGACCACCACCGCGCCCGCGCCGACCAGCGCGACCGCGGCGACCCCGGCGGCTATCCGCTTCTCCTGACCGCTCGCCCAGCCGCGCAGCCGGGCCGCCCGGGAGCGCTTCGGCGCCGGTTCGGGCTGCCACTCCGGGCCCTCGGGCAGCGGGGTGGTGGAGGACGTGGCGTCGCTCATCGGGCGTTCTCCTTGCCTGGGCTGTTCATCGCGCCCGGAACCCCCGGGTCGCGCCCGGCGATCATGGCGGACCCTTCCTGAACCCCCGCTTAAGACCGGCCCGCCCCCCCGTTGGGACCCGCCCCCCCCGGTGGGACCCGCCCGGCGGCGGGGCGCGCGGGGCCACCTGGCACCCTGAGCGGATGCACATACTCGTCGTCGAGGACGAACACCGGATGGCCACGGCGCTGCGCCGGGGCCTGGAGGCGGACGGCCACACCGTCGACACCGCCGCCAACGGGCCCGACGGCCTCGTCCTCGCCGGCCGCCACCCCTACGACGTGATCGTCCTCGACATCATGCTGCCCGGCCTGGACGGCTACCGGGTCTGCGCCAGGCTGCGCGCCGACGGCTGCCGGGCCGGGATCCTGATGCTCACCGCCAAGGACGGCGAGTGGGACGAGGCGGAGGCGCTGGACACCGGCGCCGACGACTACCTCTCCAAGCCGTTCTCCTTCGTCGTGCTGCTCGCCCGCCTGCGCGCCCTGCATCGCCGGGTCGACCTGCGGCGCCCGCGCCTGCACACCCTCGGCGACCTCGTCCTGGACGCCAACGCCCTCACCTGCACCCGGGCCGGCACGCCCGTCCACCTGACCGCCCGGGAGTTCGCGATCCTGGAGTGCCTGGCGGCGCGCGCCGGGACGGTGGTCTCCAAGCGGGAGATCCTCGACCAGGTCTGGGACGCCGACCACGACGCCGACCCGAGCGTCGTCGAGGTCCACGTCCACGCGCTGCGCCGCAAGATCGACGCCCCGTTCGGCCGGACCGCGCTGCAGACCATGCGCGGCGCCGGCTACCGGCTCGCCCCGGACGGCGGCTGAGGTGCACCCGCGCGTCCCCCGGCTCCGGAGCGCCCTCCGTGCCCCGCGGCTCCCGCGGCTCCCGCGCCGGCTGCACCGGTTCGTCCCCCGGTCGGTGCGAGCCCGGGCCACCGCCGCCGCCGGGACGGTGCTCGCCGCGGCCCTCGCCCTGGCCGGCGCCGGACTGCTCGCCACCGTGCGCGCGGACCTGGTCGCCTCCGCCGCCTCGGCTACCCGCCAGCAGGCCGAGACCGTCGCCCAACTCGCCGCCCAGGGGCGGCTCACGCCCGTGCTGCACGCCGGACACGGCACCGACTTCCTGCAGGCCGTCGACGCGCACGGCACCGTGCTCGCCGCCAGCCCGGACCTGAGCGGCCGGCCGGCCCTCACCGCCGCCCGCCGGGCCGGCTCGCACACCACCCACGACGTCGATCCGCTGCACGACCACCACCGCCAGCGGCTCACCGCCGTCACCACCGACACCCCGGACGGGCCGGTCACCGTCTACGCGGGCACCTCGCTGCGGGCGGCCGACGAGGCCCTCGACACCACCCGGGCCGCGCTCGCCGTCGGCTGCCCGCTGCTGCTGCTCACCGGGGTCGTCGTGACCTGGCGGGTGACCGGGCACGCGCTGCGGCCGGTGGAGGCGATCCGGGCCGAGGTCGACGCGATCACCGGGCAGGACCTGCACCGCCGGGTGCCCGAACCCGGCACCGCCGACGAGATCGCCCGGCTCGCCGCCACCATGAACGCCATGCTCGACCGGCTGGAGGACACCGGACGGCGCCAGCGCCGGTTCATCGCCGACGCCTCGCACGAACTGCGGAGCCCGCTGGCGGTGCTGCGCACGCAGCTGGAGGTCGCCGACACCCACCCCGACCCGGCGGTGCGGGCCGAGCTGGTGCACGGCGCGCTCCAGGACACCGACCGGCTGCAGGGCCTCGCCACCGACCTGCTGCTGCTCGCCCGGCTCGACGCGGGCGGCGGGGCCGAGGAGCGGCCCCGGCAGCGGACCGACCTCACCGGGCTGGTCGCCGCGACCGTGCTCGGCCGCCCGGCCGGGGCGCACCGGCGCACCACCGACCTCGCCCCGGGGGTGGCCGTCGACGGTGTCCCGCTCTGGCTCGGGCGGCTGCTCACCAACCTGCTCGACAACGCCGACCGGCACGCGGCCGGCGCCGTCCACGTGCGGCTGGCCGCCGACCCCGGCCGGGGCGTGGCCGTCCTGGACGTGGAGGACGACGGCCCGGGCATCCCGCCGGCCGACCACGAGCGGGTCTTCGAACGTTTCACCAGGCTGGACGACGCCCGTAGCCGGGACGAGGGCGGCAGCGGACTCGGCCTCTCGATCGCCCGGGACATCGCCCGCCACCACGGCGGCACCCTGGCCGTCGTACCGGCGCCGTCCGGCACCCGGCTGAGGGCGGAGCTCCCGATGGCGGCCCCGCACCGGTGACCGCGGGACGGTGACCGGGGGACCGGTGACCGCGGGACGGCGATCGCGGGACGGCGATCGCGGGACGGTGACCGCAGCGCGGTGAGCGCGGAGCGAATGCTGACGGTCGGACACCGGACGCGCCGCCGGCCCCGCCCGGCCCCGCCCGGCATCGTCGACGGCCGTCGACGGCCCTCGGCGGGCGCCGACGGGTGCGCGGCTCCCTCCGACGGCCGAGCCCGGACGCTCCCGGTGACCCGTTCGGCCCAGCCGGGATCGTGGTGACGGCCGGAGGTTCCCAGACTCGGAGGAGCGGGGGCGAACTCAACCGGAGAGGCTTCCTCATGAGCATCGGGCTTCGCCGCGTCCTCGCGGTGACCGCAGTGGTTTCCCTCGGCCTGGGCGCGGCGTCCTGCGGCAGTGCCAAGCAGTCCACCACCAGCAGTGGCGGCTCCTCGGGCAGCTCGGGCGGCGCGAGTGTGAGCGGCAGGGGAGCCGTGCGGATCGGCCTGCTGCTGCCGGAGAGCAAGACCACCCGCTACGAGCAGTTCGACCGGCCGCTGATCGAGCAGAAGATCAAGGAACTGGCCCCGGACGCGCAGATCGACTACTACAACGCCAACCAGGACGCGACGCTCCAGCAGACCCAGGTGGACACCGCCCTGACCAAGGGCGACCAGGTGCTGATCCTGGACGCGGTGGACTCCAAGTCGATCCAGTCCTCCGTCCAGAAGGCCCACGACGCGGGCGTGAAGGTGGTCGCCTACGACCGCCTCGCCCAGGGCCCGGCGGACGCCTACGTGTCCTTCGACAACCACAAGGTCGGCCAACTCCAGGGCCAGGCCCTGGTGGCGGCGGTCGGGGACAAGGCGAACAGCGGCCAGATCATCATGATCAACGGCTCGCCCACCGACCCCAACGCGGCCGACTTCAAGGCCGGCGCGCACAGCGCCATCGACGGCAAGCTGAAGATCGGCAAGGAGTACGACACCCCGCAGTGGGACCCGAACACGGCCAACCAGGAGGCCGCCGCCGGCATCACCGCGATCGGCCCGAACAACGTGGTCGGCATCTACTCCGCCAACGACGGCATGGCCGCCGGTATCGCCACCGCGCAGAAGGCCGCCGGGATCAACACCCCGCTCACCGGGCAGGACGCCCAGCTCGACGCCATCCAGCGGATCCTGGTCGGCACCCAGACCATGACGATCTACAAGCCGTTCAAGCCGGAGACCGACGCCGCCGCGCAGATGGCCGTCACGCTGGCCCAGGGCCAGTCGCTGCCCTCCACCGTGGTGCCCACCTCGTCGACCAGCGGCAGCGGCAACAAGGTGCCGTCCAACCTCATCACGCCGATCGTGGTCAACAAGGACAACGTCAAGACCACCGTGGTCCAGGACGGCCTGTACACCGTCGCCCAGATCTGCACCCCGGAGTACGCCGCCGCCTGCACCGCGGCCGGCCTCCAGTAGTCCGCGGCGTCCCGTAACGAGCAGGCCCCGCCTCCACACCGGAGGCGGGGCAAGGGAGTTGGTCACTGTGGCAGGTGAGACCGTACTGGCCCTGCGCGGGGTCTCCAAACGGTTCGGCGCCGTCCAGGCGCTCACCGACATCGAACTGGAGGTGCACGCCGGAGAGGTGCTGGCCCTGGTCGGCGACAACGGCGCCGGCAAGTCCACCCTGGTGAAGTCGATCGCCGGCGTGCACCAGCCGGACGACGGGTCGATCGAGTGGCAGGGCCGCCGGGTGTCCATCCACCGGCCGCAGGACGCCCAGCACCTGGGCATCGCGACGGTCTACCAGGACCTCGCGCTCTGCGACAACCTCGACGTGGTCGGGAACCTCTTCCTCGGCCGCGAGATCCGGCGCTTCAGCATCCTCGACGAGGTCGCGATGGAGAAGCGCTCCCGGACGCTGCTGGACACCCTCTCCATCCGCATCCCGAGCGTGCGCATCCCCGTCGCCTCGCTCTCCGGCGGCCAGCGCCAGGTGGTCGCGATCGCCCGCGCGCTGATCGGCTCGCCCAAGGTCGTCATGCTGGACGAACCCACCGCCGCCCTCGGCGTCGAGCAGACCGCCCAGGTGCTCGACCTGGTCGAGCGGCTGCGCGAGCAGGGCCTCGGGGTGATCCTGATCAGCCACAACATGGCGGACGTGATGGCCGTCGCGGACACCGTCGCGGTGCTGCGCCTCGGCCGCAACAACGGCGTCTTCGACAAGCGCTACACCAACCAGGAACAGATCATCTCGGCCATCACCGGCGCCACGGACAACGCCGTGACCCGCCGGCAGGCCCGCGGCACGGAGGGCTCCCAGTGACCGAGAACTTCCCCGGGGGCGCCCCCGGCGGCGAGCCCGAGCGCCAGCACGTCCCGCTGCCCGAGGACAGCATGCCCAAGGGCGGCGTCAACGCGCCCGTCCCGGTCGCCCCCGAGGCGACCCCGGCCGTCGACCCGCGGCTGATCGTCCGCCAGGAGGGCGTCAAGGGCTACGTCGGCGAGTTCCGCCGCCGCCTCAGCAGCGGCGAACTCGGCTCGCTGCCGGTGGTGCTGGCCCTGATCGTGATCTGGGCCGTGTTCGGCAGCCTGAACAGCAGCTTCCTGTCCGCGCAGAACCTCTCCAACCTGTCCCAGCAGATCGTCGGGACCGGCATGATCGCGATCGGCGTGGTCTTCGTGCTGCTGCTCGGCGAGATCGACCTCTCGGTCGGCTCGGTCAGCGGCCTGTGCGCGGCGATCTACGCCGTCCTGCTGGTCACCCACGGCGTCAACCAGTGGGTGGCGCTGCTGGTCGCCCTCGCGGGCGGTGCCGTCGTCGGCCTCATCCAGGGCGTCTTCTTCGCCAAGGTCGGCGTCCCGGCGTTCGTCGTCACCCTCGCCGGCAACCTGGGCTGGAACGGCCTGATGCTCCAGGTGCTCGGTGCGACCGGCACCGTCAACCTCCCCGGCACCGACATCGTCTCCCGGCTCTACAGCACCATCTACGGGCAGCAGGCCGCCGCCTACGGGGCGGCGGTGGTGGGCGTCGCGCTGTTCGTCCTCGCCTCGCTGCTGGACGCCCGGCGGCGCCGCGCCGCCGGGGTGCCGTACCGGCCGGTGGCCGACGTCGTGCTGCGCACCGTCCTGTTGGCGATCATCGCGTTCCTGGCCGCCTACACGCTCAACCAGTACAAGGGGCTGCCGCTGGCCCTGCTGATCTTCCTGGTCTTCATCGTGGTGCTGGACTTCGTGCTGCGCCGCACCGCCTACGGCCGCCAGGTGTTCGCGCTCGGCGGCAACATCGAGGGCGCCCGCCGGGCCGGCATCAACGTGTCCTGGATCCGGATCAGCGTCTTCACCATCTGCTCCACCATGGCGGCGGTCGGCGGCCTCTTCCTCGCCGCGCAGATCCAGTCCGCCAGCCAGACCTCCGGCGGCGGGAACCTGCTGATGAACGCCATCGCGGCGGCCGTCATCGGCGGCACCAGCCTGTTCGGCGGCCGCGGCAAGACCTGGTCGGCGCTGCTCGGTGCCCTGGTGATCGGCTCGATCCAGTCCGGCATGAACATCCAGGGCCTGAGCAACGCCATCCAGTTCATGATCACCGGTCTGGTGCTGCTGGCCGCCGTCGTGGTCGACTCGCTGGCCCGGCGCACCCAGAAGGCGGCCGGCCGGGCGTGAGCACCCCGGCGCGGGCCCTATGCTGCCGACATGCCGAGTGAGCTGCGCACTCTTCAGCCGGAGACCGACCTCGCCTTCGTGCGGAGCGCGACCGAGCTGAAGCCCGTCCCGTTCGTCCCCGAGGTCCGGCTGCACATGGCCGAGGACGCCATCGCCCTGTGGGAGACCACCGAGCGGGCCCGTGGCGAGGTGGGGCTGCCGCCGCCGTTCTGGGCCTTCGCCTGGGCCGGCGGGGTGGCCGTCAGCCGCCACCTGCTGGACCACCCCGAGCTCGTCGCCGGGCGGACGGTGCTCGACGTGGCGGCCGGGTCCGGGGTGGTCGGGGTCGCCGCCGCCCTGTGCGGGGCGCGGTCGGTGTACGCCGCCGAGATCGACGCCTACGCGGTGGCCGCGATCGGTCTGAACGCGCGGGCCAACGGCGTGCGGGTGGAGGCCGCCCTGGTGGACCTGGTCGACGGCGACGGCGCCCCGGCCGACGTGGTCCTCGCGGGGGACGTCTTCTACGAGCGGGAGATGGCCGCCCGCTTCCTGCCCTTCCTGGAGCGGGCCGCCGCCCGCGGCGCGACCGTCGTCGTCGGCGACCCCGGGCGGGCCTACCTGCCCCGGGACCGGTTCACCGCGCTCGCCGACTACCGGGTGCCGGTGGTCGCCGACCTGGAGGACACCGCCGTCAAGACCACCACGGTGTGGCGGCTCGGCTGACGGGTGCTCACCCGGTGCCGGAGCGACGGGCTTTCGGAGCGACGGGCTTTCGGCGCGAGGGGTTTCGGAGCGATGGGGTTTCGGTGCGGGTGTGGTGCGGGTGTGGTGCCCGGGCACCGGTGGTGCCATCGGTGACGCACGGTCATGCCACCATGGTTACCGGCCGGTAATCAGATGGTTCCCGGCCAGTGAAACCGCACCACCGTAAGGAGTCACCATGCGTCGACGCATCTCGGCCCTCGTCCTGACCGCAGCCCTGGCCGGGGGTGCCCTGGCGACGGTCGCCCAGGTCGCCGCCGCCCAGCCCGCGGCGGCCGCCTCCGTCACCGTTGACCTCAACAAGATGCGCCAGCAGGTCCAGGACCTCCGCCAGAAGGCCAACCGCCTGGACCACGAGGGCGAGCGGGACGCCGCCCGCAAGGCCCGTGCCCAGGCCGACCAGCTGCAGCGCCGGATCGACCAGATCGAGAAGTCCGAGCGGGAGTCCGGCCGCCACTTCTGACGGTCGTCGCGTTCGCGCCGCCGCCCGCCCCGCCCGTCGACCGGGCCGGGGCGGGCGGCGCCGTCGTCCCCGCCGAGGGCCGTCCGCGGAGCGGAATTCCCGGTGGCGGCCCGGGGCCTGCTGCTAGACAGGCCCGCATGACCGAACAGATCGCCCTGCGCACCGCCACCCCCGACGAGATCCCCGCCCTGTTGGCCCTCTGGGCCAGGGCGGCCAAGGGCGCCAGCATCACGGACGACCCGGCGGGCGTGGCCGCGCTGCTCGCCCGTGACCCCGAGTGCCTGATCGTCGCCACCCCGGCCGGCGACCCGGCGACCCTCCTCGGCACCGTCATCGCCGGGTGGGACGGCTGGCGCTGCCACCTCTACCGGCTCGCCGTCGACCCCGACCACCGCCGGCGCGGCATCGGCGCCGCCCTGCTGGCCGCCGCGGAGCGGCGCTTCGCCGCGCTGGGCGGCCGCCGTGCCGACGCCATGGTGCTCGACGACAACGCCCCGGGCCACCGCACCTGGCAGGCCGCCGGGTACCGGCCGGAGCCGCAGTGGAGCCGCTGGGTCAAGCCACTGCCGGCCTGATCCGCCCCCGGCCCGGTCCGCCCCGGCCCGTCGACCGGGCCGGGGCGGGCGGCGCCTCCGTCAGCCGCGCAGGGCGGCCAGCCAGGCCTCTACCTCGTCGGAGCGGCGGGGGAGGGCTGCGGAGAGGTTCTCGTTGCCGTCCTCGGTGACCAGGATGTCGTCCTCGATCCGGACGCCGATGCCGCGGTACTCGGCCGGCACCGTCAGGTCGTCCTGCTGGAAGTAGATCCCCGGCTCCACGGTGAGCACCATGCCCGGGCGCAGCGGGCCGTCGACGTGGATCTCGGTGCGGGAGTGGGCGCAGTCGTGGACGTCGATGCCGAGCATGTGGCCGGTGCCGGCCAGCGTGAACCGGCGGTGCAGGCCCAGCTCGTAGACCTTGTCGGCGGTGAGGTCGCCGAACAGGCCCCAGGAGGTGAGGTGTTCGGCGAGCTCGCGCTGCGCGGCGCGGTGGAAGTCGCGGAAGTCGGCGCCGGGCCGCACCGCGGCGATGCCCGCCTCCTGCGCCGCGTACACGGCGTCGTAGACCTTGCGCTGGAGGTCGCTGAACCGGCCGTCGACGGGCAGCGTGCGGGTGATGTCGGCGGTGTAGAGGTGGTGCGTCTCCACGCCCGCGTCGAGCAGCAGCAGCTCGCCCGGCTTCGCGCGGCCGTCGTTGCGGACCCAGTGCATGGTGGTGGCGTGCGCGCCGGCCGCCGCGATCGTGCCGTAGCCGACGTCGTTGCCCTCGACCCGGGCGCGGACGAAGAAGGTGCCCTCGATCAGCCGCTCCGCCGTCTCGGTGTCGGCGCCGAGCACCCGCACGACGTCCTCGAAGCCGCGGGCGGTGGCCTCGCAGGCGAAGCGCAGCTCGGCGATCTCGAACGCGTCCTTGACCAGGCGCTGGCCGGACAGGAAGACCCGGAACTCCTCGTCCCGCTCGGCGGTGGCCCGCTCGCGCAGGGTCTCGTCGACGCCCGCGTCGTGGCCGCGCAGCACCCGCACCGGCGCGGTGGCGGCCTGCAGGTCCGCCCGGACGCCGCGGACGTCCCGGCAGGGCAGGCCGAGCAGGCGCTCGTTCTCGGTCAGGCTGTTGCGGCGGCCGTCCCACAGCTCGCCGTGGGTGTCGAGCCAGAACTCGCCGTTCTCCCGGTCGGAGCGGTTGCGCAGGTAGACGGCGGCGCGGTGGCCGGTGTCGCCGGTGGGCTCCAGGACCAGCACCGCGTCCTCGGAGCGGTCGCCGGTGAGGTAGGCGTAGTCGGAGGTCGGGCGGAACGGGTAGTCGGTGTCGTTGGCCCGCACCTTGGGGTTGCCGGCCGGGACCACCAGGAGCTCGCCGGGGAAGGCGGCGGACAGCTCGGCGCGGCGGCGGGCGGTGTGCCCGGCCTGCGGAAGCGGCGCGAGGTCCGACCGCTCGGTGTCGGCCCAGCCGTGCTTCATGCTCTCGGCGAGCTCCTCGGTCACCCCGCGGGTCAGGCCGTTCTTCCGGTACGTGATGGTGTCGGCGGACTCGGTCACTGCGGTCTCCTGGTGAGGGTGGTGGACGTGGGGTGTCTCGCTACGCTGACCCGTCCGTCGGCATGCGTCCCGTACGGTATATCGAACAGAGTCCGAAGAGAAGAGGTCGAGCGTGAGCGACTCCGAGGGATCCGTCCGGGGCGTCCTCGCCGCCAACCTGAAGCGTGTCCGGGCCCAGCAGGGGCTGTCGCTCTCCGAGGTGTCCCGGCGGGCCGGGATCGGCAAGGCGACCCTCTCCCAGCTGGAGTCCGGCACCGGCAACCCGACCCTGGAGACGGTGTTCGGGCTCTCCCGGGTGCTCGGCGTGCCGATCTCCGACCTCGTGGAGGGGCGGCCCGCCGAGGAGGTCACCGTGGTGCGGGCGGCCGACGCCGAGGTGCTGAGCGGGCGCGGCGTCGACCTGCGCCCGCTGCGCCGGATCGAGGCGGAGGGCGTGGTGTTCGAGGTCTACGACCAGCAGGTGCGCACCGACGGCACGCAGATCTCCGCCGGCCACACCGGCACCGAGCACACCGTCGTGCAGTCCGGCCGGCTGCGGGTCAGGGCGGGCCGCCGCGAGTTGGAGCTGGGCCCCGGCGACTACGTCGGCTTCGACGCCTCGCTGCCGCACTCCTACACCGCCGTCGGCGGCGAGCCGGTCCGTTCGGTGCTGCTGCTGCAGTACCGGGCGGAGCAGCGGCTGCACGTCACGGACGGCGGAGCGGGTCCGGACGGAGCGGCGCCGGACGGGGCGGCCGGGCGGGCGGCGCTGGAGCCCGCGGCCCGACCGGCCCTGGGGTCGTCGCCGGGGAGCGCGCACTGAACCGGTGCGGTTCGCCAGGGCCGCCGTTCGTTCGCTGAACCGAACGGGCGGCCGGGGATGCTCCGGCCCCCACTCCCCTCGCGGTGGGGGCCGGAGCGGGTCCCCGTCGCGCCGACGGGACGAGCATGCCAAGGGCGGCCGCCGGACGGCCATGTATTAGCCTCTGGGCCTAATAGTCAAGATCGCGCCAGGTCAGGGGTGGCTGCGGGGAGCCGGAGGAAGGTTCGTGATCGCACTGAGGTTCGGGGTCGCGGACCTCGCGAGGACCCGCTTCGTCATATCGCCGCTCGACCACCTGATGGCCGGCTCGGCCCGGCAGGGCGTGCACCAGGGCACCGGCTCGCGCAGCGAACGCTGGTGGCGGGACGCCCGCCGCCACGTGCCCGACCGGGCCCGGCGCTTCCTCGACGTGGTCAACGCGAGTGCGATCGGAGTCCCCGACTTCATGGTGGCGGACCTCGACGCCGTCCGCCGGCAGCTGGACGACGAACTCGACGCCCTCCTCGCCGTCCCCCAACAGGCCGTCGAGGAGGGCGTCGCGATGTTCGGCAGCGGGGCCGGCCTCCCGACCGCCCTCGCCCGGCTGCGCGACGACGGCGCCCGGGGCCTGCGCGAGGTCGGCGACGGCGCCTGGGCGCTGTTCCACTCCTGCCTCGCCCCGGACTGGCCCGACATCCGCCGCGCCCTGGAGGCCGACATCGCGGTGCGGGCCCGCACCGCAGCCCGCTCCGGGATCGGCGCGATGCTCGACTCGCTCCACCCCAACGCGGTCTGGCGGGACGAGGGCGTGCTGGAGTGCACCCTCGGCGAGCTGGAGGGCTCCTTCGACCTGGCCGGCCGGGGCCTGGAGCTGCGGCCCAACTACTTCGTCCAGCAGAGCATCGGCCTCCTGGCCGGACCGGACCGCCAGAGCCTGCTGCTGCACCCGCTCGGCGCCCAGGCCGCCGAGCCCGCGCCCCGGCCGCAGGCCGCCGACGGACTCGCCGCCGCCCTCGGCCCCGCCCGGGCCCGGGTCCTGCGCGCCGTCGCCGGGGGCTGCTCCACCACCGAACTCGCCCGGCGCCTCGGCGTCACCCCGCCCTCGGCCTCCGCCCACGCCGCCGCGCTGCGCGCGGCCGGCCTGATCGGCACCCGGCGCGAGGGCAAGCAGGTCCGCCACACCGTCACCGAGGTCGGCCACGACCTCCTGCGCGACAACCCGCCGCCCCGGGTGTCGGCCTGACCGCAGGACAGGGCAGGCAGGACAGGCGGGGCGGGGCAGGCCTGTGGCGCCGACCCATCCGGCCGGTGCTCAGGGGTTGGCGAGGGCGTAGCTGCGGAAGGTGGCGAGCAGCGGCAGGACCTCGGTCCGGCTCGGGTCCTCCGTGACGGCGCGCATGGCGTCGATCACGGCGTGGGCGATGGCCCTGGTCGCCGTGAGGTCGTCCCGGTCGGCGAGCTCGCCCCAGGTCTTGAGGGCCCGGGTGAGCAGGCTGCTCATCCGGGCGCCGATGGTGGAGCCGACGGCGTCGGAGAGCTCCGCGATCTCCTCGTCGCTCATGCCGGAGCGCAACCCGAGCGCCAGCGCCATCAGGGTGTCCATCGCGTGCTCGCCGTACGCGGCGACCAGCGCCGGGAGCGCGCGCTCGTCGGCGCCGCCCGCGGCCAGGGCGGCCAGCGCCTCGTCGTCGTCCTTCCACGCCGCCTCCAGGGCGGCCAGCGCCCGCAGCGACTCGTCCACCGTCATCCCGTCCGTCATGCGAGCACGGTAGTGATCCGCCGCCCGTCCGGTCCCCGGTTCGGGGCGGGGCGTCACCCCTTCGAGCGAAGCGGCGGCGGTTCGGGCCGGTGGGCGTCGGCGAACTGCTGGGCGTCCCAGGTGCCGCCCAGTCCGGGGGCCAGCGAGGCGAGCGCGAGGGCCGGGAAGTCGGCGGCGGCGCCGGCCCGTTCGGGCAGTGCGCCGAGCAGCGGGGCGCCGGCCGAGCGCGGCAGGTCGGCGAGGTTGCACCGCTCGGCGAGGCCCGGCCGCTCCGGCCAGGAGCCGACCAGGACGCCCGCGAGCGGGAGCCGGCGGGCGGCCAGGGCCTCGGCCGTGAGCGAGACGATGTTCAGCGTGCCCAATGCGGCGGCGGCCACCAGCAGCACCTCGGCCGGCAGTCCGGCGTCCAGGACGGCCCGGGCCTGGTCGGCGAGGGTGCGGCCGTCGTCGTCGTAGCGGACCAGCAGCCCGCCGGCGCCCTCGACCAGGACCAGGTCGTGGGTGGCGGCCAGCTCGGCGACGGCCCCGGCCACGTCGGCGGGGGAGAGGAAGGGCAGCCCGGCCCGCCGGGCGGCGGTGTCCGGCGCCAACGGCTCCGGGTAGCGGGCCAGTTCGGCGGTGGTCAGCGCACCGGTCGCCGGCTCGCCGGTCGTCGGTGCGCCGGCCAGCCGCCGGACCTCGGCGGCGTCGCCGGGCTCGTCCGGGGTGACGCCGGTCTGCCCGGGCTTGAGGACGGCGACCCGCAGGCCGCCCTGCAGCGCCGCCGAGGCGACGGCGGCGGTCGCGACGGTCTTGCCGACGTCCGTGTTGGTGCCCGTGACGAACAGGACGCGCGCGCTCACCCCGCCACCGCCGCGGCGGTCACGGCGGCCGCGATGCGGGCCACGTCCTCGTCCTGCGACACGTAGGGGGGCATGGTGTAGATCAGGTCCCGGAAGGGGCGCAGCCACACGCCCTCGCGGGCGGCGGCCCCGGTGGCGGCGGCGACGTCCACCGGGTGGTCCAGCTGCACCACGCCGATGGCCCCGCGGACCCGCACGTCCCGCACGCCCGGCAGCCCGGCCGCCCCGGCGAGGCCGGCCCGCAGCCCGGTCTCGATCCGCTTCACCTCGACGGCCCAGTCCTGGCCCAGCAGGAGGTCCAGCGAGGCGTTGGCGGCCGCGCAGGCCAGCGGGTTGCCCATGAACGTCGGGCCGTGCGCGAGCACCGGCACCTCGCCGCGGCTGATGCCGTCGGCGATCTCGCCGGTGCACAGGGTGGCGGCCAGCGTCAGGTACCCGCCGGTGAGCGCCTTGCCCAGGCACATCACGTCCGGGGAGACGCCCGCGTGGTCGGCGGCGAACAGCGCGCCGCTGCGGCCGAAACCGGTGGCGATCTCGTCGAAGACGAGCAGCACCCCGTAGCGGTCGCAGAGTTCGCGCAGCATCCGCAGGTAGGCGGGGGAGTGGAACTGCATCCCGCCGGCGCCCTGGACGACCGGCTCGACGATCACGGCGGCCAGCTCGTCCGCGTGGCGCGCCATCAGCTCCTCGAAGGACGCGGCGTACCCGGCGTCGAACGGCGCGTCGAAGCCGGCCGGCGGCTGCGGCGCGAAGAGCTGCCCGGGCAGCACCCCGCCCCACAGGTGGTGCATGCCGCCGTCCGGGTCGCAGACGGACATCGGGTGGAAGGTGTCGCCGTGGTAGCCGCCGCGCCAGGTGAGCAGCCGGTGCTTCTGCGGGCGCCCGGTGGACCGCCAGTACTGCAGGCACATCTTCATCGCGACCTCGACGGACACCGAGCCCGAGTCGGCGAGGAAGACGTGCTGCAGCGGCTCCGGGGTGATCTCGACGAGCCTCGCCGCGAGCCGCACGGCGGGCTCGTGGGTGAGCCCGCCGAACATCACGTGGCTCATCCGCCCCAGCTGCTCGCGCACGGCCTCGTCCAGCACCGGGTGCCGGTAGCCGTGGATGGCCGCCCACCAGGACGACATCCCGTCGACGAGCTCGCGGTGCCCGCCCGCGACCGGCTCGGCCAGGCGCAGCCGGACGCCGGACGCGGACTCGACCACGTACGGGGTGGCGGTGCCGGGCATCGGCCCGTACGGGTGCCAGACGTGGGCGCGGTCGAGGGCGAGCAGCGAGTCCGCGGGGAGCGGGGGCATGGTGGGCGACTCCAGGGTGGTGGAACGGTCAGGCGTTGGGCGCGAGTTCGGTGCCGGCGCCGCGACGGCGGACCTTGACGAGGTCGTCGCGCAGCTCGTCGACCGGCTCCGCGGCCGGGGCGTCCGCGGCCGGCTCGGCGTGGCCGTGGCCGCCGCACGGCCCGCAGCCGCCGCCGCTGCCGCAGGCGGACGCGGCGGTGCCGCAGGGGGAGGAGGCGGTCGTCCCGCAGCCGGAGGCCGCCGCCGCGACGTCGGCGCGGTGGCGCGGCAGGGTGGCCTCGCCGGCGCCCTCGACCTCGAAGCCGGCGTCCTTGATCATGTCGAGGTCGGCCTGCCCGGCCTGGCCCTCGCTGGTCAGGTAGTCGCCGAGGAAGATCGAGTTGGCGACGTGCAGGCCGAGCGGCTGCATCGAGCGCAGGTGCACCTCGCGCCCGCCGGCGATCCGCACCTCGGTGTCCGGGTTGACGAAGCGGACCATCGCCAGGATGCGCAGGCAGCGCTGCGGGGTGAGGTTCCACTCCTTGGCGAGCGGGGTGCCCTCGAAGGGGATGAGGAAGTTGACGGGGACGGAGTCCGAGCCGAGCTCGCGCAGCGCGAACACCACGTCGACCAGGTCCTCGTCGCTCTCGCCCATGCCCGCGATCAGGCCGGAGCAGGCCGACAGGCCCGCGCCGTGCGCCTTCTGCACGGTGTCCACCCGGTCCGCGTAGGTGTGGGTGGTGGTGATGTCGCCGTAGGTGGCCTCGGAGGTGTTGAGGTTGTGGTTGTAGGCGTCCGCGCCGGCCGCCTTCAGCCGCTCCGCCTGGTTGTCGGAGAGCAGGCCCAGGCAGACGCAGATCTCGACCGCCGGGTCGGCCTCCTTGATGGCGGCCATGGTGTCGGTGACCCGGTCGATGTCACGGTCCGTCGGGCCGCGGCCGCTGGCGACCAGGCAGACCCGCTTGGCGCCGCCGGCCACACCGGCGCGGGCGGCGTCGGCGGCCTGGTCCGGCTTGAGCCAGGTGTACTTGAGGATCTCGGCCTTGGAGCCCAGCCGCTGCGAGCAGTAGTTGCAGTCCTCCGGACAGAGCCCGCTCTTCAGGTTCACCAGGTAGTTGAGCTTGACGCGACGACCGAACCAGCGGCGGCGCACCTTGCCGGCCGCGGCGACCACGTCCAGCAGCTCGTCGTCGGTGGTGGCGAGGACGGCCAGCGCCTCCTCGCGGGTCGGGACTTCGCCGCGCAGGCCCTTGGCGGTGAGGGTATCGAGCAGATCCATGGGGCGATCCTGCCTGGTGCCGCTCGAATGACGCCAGAGGAAACCCGCCAGAAGATCCGTGGAAGGATGTGCCACTTGCCACAGTGTCGAAGCTCACGGCGTCGCCCCTGGTCACGCGCTTGACGCCGGCGCGGAGCCGGGGCTACCGACGGGTAGTCCGCGCGGGCCGGCAGTGACGGCGGGCGGCCCGGCCCGGGGCTCCGCCGACGATGATCGACAACCGCCCACCCCGTGACCTGGGCCACCCGGCGGTTGCTTAGAATCTGCGCCATGACCACGCAGGGGGAGCGCACCCCGACTCCGGGAGAGGGCCTGAACGGCCAGGCAGGGCGGCGGACCGGCGGGGCCGCCGACGCGGGCGCGGAGGTTGCGGGCGGGGATGCCGCCGGCACGGAGCAGGACCTCACCGGCGGCCGGTCACCCGGCCGGACCGGCGGCCGCAACCGGCGCCTGACGGCCCGCCGGGCGGTCGGCTGGGTCGTGGTGGTCGGCGTGGTCGCCGCCGGCGGATGGATCATCACCCGCCCGATGCCCGGTGACTACATACCCGGGCTCGGCCCCTCCAGCAAGGACGCGTCCAGGACCCCGCCGGTGGTCGGCGCCCCGCCGCCGCGCACCGACCCGGAGGGCCTCGTCGCGGACGCCTACTTCCCGCCCCAGCGCCCGATCGAGGCGGGCGCGTACAAGGCCCGGCGCAACGGCATCCGGCAGGGCGAGAACTGCACCGAGGTGCTGCAGGACCGCACCCAGGAGCTGCTCAGGGACAGCGGCTGCCAGGCCTACCTGACCCTCAGCTTCACCGGCCAGGACCGCCCGGTGCTCAGCAGCGTGACCGTGCTGCGCTTCGGCGACCAGGCCGCCGCCGTCAAGGCGGCGGAGACCCTGCGGGGCAAGCCCGGGGCGCTCGCCTTCATCCTCCCCGACGCCTCCGCCGCTCCCGTGGCGCCGTCCGGTGCGCCCAAGGCGGCCGTGGAGCCGCGGGTCGCGGCCGTCGGGCACTACGTGACGGTGACCAACTCGCGGCTGAGCGACGCCCGGACGCCCGGCGCCGGCGCCTCGCCCGTCCCGAGCGCTCCGGTCCCGGTGCCGTCGGGGCCGGCGCCCAGCAACGAGCAGATCCTGGACGAGGCCAACCGGGCGCTCTCCTACGCCGCGGGCGCGCCGTTCGTCTGGATGTGACGGCGGGCCGGGACGAGAGCCCGGACGTGACGAACGGCCGGGGCCCGGAGGGGGTGCGTCCCCTCCGGGCCCCGGCCGTTCCACGAGCGGTCGGCCGGGGCGGCTGCCGGTCAGCCGCCGAGCCGGTCCACCGCGGTGACCCGCAGCACCGCGCGGCCCTCCTCGTCCGAGCCGAACAGGTCGACCTCGGCGCTGATGCCCCAGTCGTGGTCGCCCTCCGGGTCGTCGAAGATCTGCCGGACCCGCCAGGCGGAGTCCTCCTCCTCGATGAGCAGCATCTTCGGGCCGCGCGCGTCCGGGCCGGTGCCCAGGTCGTCGTACTCGTCCCAGTAGCCGTCCATGGCGTCCGCCCAGCGGTCCGCGTCCCAGCCGTAGGAGCCGTCCAGCTCGGCGAGCTCCTCGTAGTGCTCCAGCGCGCACAGTTCCACGCGGCGGAACATCTCGTTGCGCACCAGCACCCGGAACGCCCGCGCGTTGGCGGTGACCGGCGCCGGCCGGTCGTCCAGGGTCACCTCGGGGGCCTGCGGGTCGGTCGGGTTGGCCAGCTGCTCCCACTCGTCCAGCAGGCTGGAGTCGACCTGGCGGACCAGCTCGCCGAGCCAGGCGATGACGTCCTTCAGGTCGTCGGTCTTCACGTCCTCGGGGACGGTCTGCTCCAGCGCCTTGTAGGCGCCCGCCAGGTAGCGGAGCACGATGCCCTCGGTGCGCGCCAGCTCGTAGAAGCCGACGTAGTCCGAGAAGGTCATCGCCCGCTCGTACAGGTCGCGGACCACGGACTTGGGCGCCAGCTGGTGGTCGCCGATCCACGGGTGCGCCCGGCGGTACACCTCGTAGGCGTGGGTGAGCAGTTCCTCCAGCGGCTTCGGGTAGGTGATCTCCTGCAGCCGCTCCATCCGCTCCTCGTACTCGACGCCGTCGCGCTTCATCTCGCCGACGGCCTCGCCGCGGGCCTTGTTCTGCTGCGAGGCGAGGATCTGCCGCGGGTCGTCGAGGGTGGCCTCGACCACCGAGACGACGTCCATCGCGTACGAGGGCGAGGTCGGGTCGAGGAGCTCGAAGGAGGCCAGCGCGAAGGTGGAGAGCGGCTGGTTGAGCGCGAAGTTCTCCTGCAGGTCCAGGGTGAGGCGGACGATCCGGCCCTCGGGGTCCGGCTCCGGCAGCCGCTCGACCACGCCGCCGACCAGCAGGGAGCGGTAGATCGCGATCGCGGTGCGGATGTGCCGGCGCTGCGCCGGCCGGTCCTCGTGGTTGTCGGTGAGGAGCTTGCGCATCGCCTCGAAGGCGTTGCCCGGGCGGCCGATCACCGACAGCAGCATCGCGTGGCTCACCTTGAACCGGGAGACCAGCGGCTCCGGGTCGGCCGCGATGAGCCGGTCGAAGGTCTCCTCCGTCCAGCCGACGAAGCCCTCCGGGGCCTTCTTCCGCACCACCTTGCGCTTCTTCTTCGGGTCGTCGCCGGCCTTCGCGATCGCCTTGTCGTTCTCGATCACGTGCTCCGGCGCCTGCGCCACCACCTGGCCGACGGTGTCGAAGCCGGCCCGGCCGGCCCGGCCGGCGATCTGGTGGAACTCGCGGGCGCGCAGGATCCGCACCCGGTTGCCGTCGTACTTGGACAGCGCCGTGAACAGCACCGTGCGGATCGGCACGTTCACGCCGACGCCCAGGGTGTCCGTCCCGCAGATCACCTTCAGCAGGCCGGCCTGGGCGAGGCGCTCGACCAGCCGGCGGTACTTCGGCAGCATGCCCGCGTGGTGCACGCCGATGCCGTGCCGCACGTAACGGGACAGGTTGCGGCCGAACTTGGTGGTGAAGCGGAAGTTGCCGATCAGGTCGGCGATGGCCTCCTTCTCCGCCTTCGAGCACATGTTGATGCTCATCAGCGACTGCGCCCGCTCCACCGCCTCCTTCTGCGTGAAGTGCACGACGTAGACCGGCGCCTGGCCGGTCTGCAGCAGCTCCTCCAGGGTGTCGTGCAGGGTGGTGCGGCGGTACTCGTAGAACAGCGGCACCGGACGGGTCGCGTTGCGCACCACCGTCGTCGGCCGGCCGGTGCGGCGCGTCAGGTCCTCCTCGAACCGGCGGACGTCGCCCAGCGTCGCGGACATCAGCAGGAACTGCGCCTGCGGCAGCTCCAGCAGCGGGATCTGCCAGGCCCAGCCGCGGTCCGGCTCGGCGTAGAAGTGGAACTCGTCCATCACGACCTGGCCGATGTCCGCCCGGGAGCCGTCCCGCAGCGCGATCTGCGCCAGCACCTCGGCCGTGCAGCAGATGATCGGCGCGGTCGGGTTCACGCTCGCGTCGCCGGTCATCATGCCGACCTGCTCGGTGCCGAAGATCTTGACCAGGTCGAAGAACTTCTCCGACACCAGCGCCTTGATCGGCGCCGTGTAGAAGGTCCGCTGGCCCTCCGCCAGGGCCGCGAAGTGCGCCCCCGCCGCCACCAGGCTCTTCCCCGACCCGGTCGGCGTGGCCAGGATGACGTTGTTCCCCGACACCAGCTCGATCAGCGCCTCCTCCTGCGCCGGGTAGAGCGTGATCCCGCGCTCCTCCGTCCACGCGGCGAACGTCTCGTACAGCGCATCGGGCGTGGCGGGCTTCGGCATCAGATCAAGGAGGGTCACCCGGCTATCTTGCCTGCTGGCCGCCACCGCGGGCAAAGCCCGGCCCGGGCGCGACCGGGCCGCGACCGGGCCGCGACCGGGGCACGACCGGGGCACGACCGGGCCGCGGGCCGGGGCGGGCGCCGCGCGGCCCCGGACGGGCGGTGCGCGGGCTGTGCGGAGGCGCACATTGATCGGGGGTGCCGGGCGTGCCAGAGTGCCGGGCATGGTCCACCCGCTCGCGTCCCCGACGCACACCACTGACCTGGCCCCGGAGGCCGTGTTCGACTGGCTGGACGAGGCCGCCGGGCTGCGCGCCGACGCCGGGCTGACGCGCACCCTGCGCAGCCGGTCGGCCGAGGACGCGGTGCTCGACCTGGCGGGCAACGACTACCTGGGGCTGACCCGGCACCCGGCGGTCACGGCCGCGGCGGCCGAGGCGGCCCTGCGCTGGGGCGGCGGGTCGACCGGATCGCGGCTGGTGACCGGCACGACGGCCCTGCACACCGAACTGGAGCAGGAGCTGGCGGACTTCTGCGGGGTGGAGGCCGCACTGGTGTTCTCCTCCGGGTACACCGCCAACCTCGCCGCGCTGACCGCGCTCACCGACCCGGACACCCTGATCGTGTCGGACGCCTACAACCACGCCTCGCTGATCGACGGCTGCCGGCTCGCCCGCGCGGACGTCCACCGGGCCCCGCACAGCGACCCGGACGCCGTCCGGGAGGTGCTCGCCGGCCGCACCCGGCGGCGGGCGCTGGTGGTCAGCGACTCGGTGTTCTCGGTGGACGGCGACGCCGCGCCGCTGGCCGGGCTGTCCGCCGCGGTCCGCGCGCACGGCGCGGCGCTGCTGGTCGACGACGCGCACGGGCTGGGCGTCCTCGGCCCCGGCGGCAGCGGGGCCCTGGCGGCCGCCGGGCTCGCCGGGCAGCCGGACACCGTCGCCACCGTCACCCTCTCCAAGTCGCTCGGCTCGCAGGGCGGCGCCGTGCTCGGGCCGCACCGGGTGATCCGCCACCTCACCGAGACCGCCCGCACCTTCATCTTCGACACCGGCCTCGCCCCGGCCGCCGCCGGCGCCGCGCTCGCCGCGCTGCGCCTGCTGCGCGCCGAGCCGCACCGGGCCGAGCGCACCCGCGAAGTGGCGCGCGCCCTGGCCGCCCGGCTCACCGCCGCCGGGCTGCGGGCCTGCGAGCCGGACGCGGCCGTGGTGTCGGTCCGGGCCCCGGGGCCGGAGGCCGCCGTGGCCTGGGCCGCCGACTGCCGCCGGGCCGGCCTGGCCGTGGGCTGCTTCCGCCCGCCGTCCGTCCCGGACGGGGTGTCCCGGCTGCGGCTGACGGCGCGCGGCGACCTGACGGACGCCCAGGTCGCCGACGCGGTGCGGATCATCGCGGAGCTTGCCCCGGCGGGCGCCCGCGAGCACTGACCGGGGGCGGCCCCGGCGGGCGCCCGCGAGCACTGACCGGGGGCGGCCCCGGCGCCCCGCGGGGTGCCGGAACGCCGAAGGGGCGGACACGCGTTGCGTGTCCGCCCCTTCGGGCTACGTGGTAGCGGGGACAGGATTTGAACCTGCGACCTCTGGGTTATGAGCCCAGCGAGCTACCGAGCTGCTCCACCCCGCGTCGGTGAGACCGACTGTACGGCACCGGGCGGAGATCACCAACCCGGTTCCCGGCCGGCGCCCCCGGCGGCACGCCGGGCCCGGGGCTGGCGGGATCTTCACGACCTCAGGCGTTCACGCCACTCGTGGGGGCGGGGCCCGGGGTCGGAGGATGGAGCCGTCGCCGACCGGGAAGCCCGGAACGGCCCGGCGAAACCCGCCCTGACCAGCGAGAACACGAGGTGCCCGGATGTCTTCGACCGCTTCCGCCGAGATCGCCAGTGCCGTCCTGAGCGTGCCCGCCGCCGCCCCGGCCGAGGCCGCCGCCCACTACGCCGCCCGGCTCGCCTTCGAGGCCGACGTCTCCGACGTGCACGCCGACCTGCTGGCCGGCGTGCCCGGGGTCGTGGTGGTCGACACCCGCAGCGAGGCCGGCTGGAACCAGGGCCGCATCCCCGGCGCCCTGCACATCCCCACCGCCCGGATCGCCGAACTCGCGCCGCAGCTGATCGACCCGGCCCGGACCGTGGTCACCTACTGCTGGGGCCCCGGCTGCAACGGCGCGACCCGCGCGGCGCTGGCCTTCGCCCGCCTCGGCTACCAGGTCAAGGAGATGCTCGGGGGCTTCGAGTACTGGGTGCGCGAGGGCTTCGCCTACGACAGCGCCGCCGGGGCGGAGCAGCGCCCCGTCGACGACCTGACCGCCCCGCGCTCGGGCATCTCCTGCGCATGCTGACGGACACCGCGCGGCCGGGCGGTGTGATCCGCCCGGCCACCGCCGCCGACCTGCCCGCCCTGGCCCGCCTGTGCGCCGCCCACGCCGCCCACGAGCAGGCCGGACCGGTGCCCGCCGACCTCGCCGACCGCCTGGCGCCCGCCCTGTTCGCGGCGCGCCCGAGAGCCTGGTGCCTCGTCGTCGACCACGGCGGCGAACCGGTCGGCTACGCCACCTGGTCCCTGGAGTTCTCCACCTGGCAGGCGGCCGACCACGCCCACCTGGACTGCCTGTTCGTCACCGAGCCGTACCGGGGAGCGGGCTGGGGCCGCGCCCTGCTCGACGCCGTGCGGGACGCGGCGGCCGCCCGCGGCGCCGGGGAGCTGCAGTGGCAGACACCCGACTGGAACGCCGACGCCATCCGCTTCTACCGCCGCGCGGGGGCCCTGGCCCGGCCCAAGGTCAGGTTCTCGCTGCCCCTCCGCCCGGCGGGCGGCTGATCCCGACGCCGGCGGGCGGTCACCCCGTCGGCTCGGCGGTGCCGTTCCCGCCCCGCCGGTGCAACCGTCCGGGCGTCCGCGGCGTCACACGCACGGGGTGGGCGGACCGGGGGGTGGCGGATGGCGGTGACGGCTCGGCGCTGGGGGCCGGTGGTGGCCGGGGTGGCGCTGGTGTGGCTGGCCGTGTGGCTCGCGGGCGGCCCGGTGCGCCAGTTCGGGCAGGCGGCCGGCTGGGTCGGCGTGCCCGGGGTGTTCCGGGCGGAGCGGTGCCTGATCCCGGCCTACGAGGACGGGCCGCCGCCCTCGGACTGCCGGGGGGTGTTCCACCCGGACGACGGCGGACCGGCGCTGGAGCAGGCACGGGTGTTCGCCGGGGCGACGGTCGGCTCGGACGTCCGGGTGGGCTGCCGGGGCGACGACTGCCACGTGGTCTCGGACGCCGAGGTGGCCCGCACGCTGACGCTGCTGGCGCTGGCCCTGGTGCCCGCCGTGGCCGGGGTGCTCGCCGCCGGCGCCGGGCTGTACGCGTGGCCGGTCGGGCGGGGGCTGGTGCTGTCCGGGGTGGTGGCGGGCGTCCTGCTGGCGACCCTGGTGGCGCTGGGGGGCGTCTTCTGGTTCGCGCTGACCATGACCGGTCAGTGAGGCCCGCCGGGCCGGGCCGGGGCGGCGCCGGGGTCGGCGGCCGGGTGCGTCACGGGTCCACCACCAGCAGCGTCTCGGCGCCGACGGGCCGGTAGCCGGCGGCCTGGAAGGCCCGGACACTGGTGGCGTTGCCGGGCGCCTGCTGCGCCCAGACGACGTCGCCCTCGGGCAGCAGGTGCCGGGCGCCGGTGGCCAGGGCCCGGCCGAGGCCGCGCCCGCGCGCCTGCGGGTCGACCTCGACCGCGCACTCCCAGCGCCCGGCGACGCCGCGGCCCAGGACCAGCACGCCGCCGTCGGCGGTGTACACCCGGACGTCGTCGCGGTAGCGCAGCGCCCGGACGACGCGCGGGTGCTCCCGGTCCTCGACCGGGGTCAGCGGCAGCGGCGGTGGGCCGGGCAGCCGGGGGGCCACGGTCAGCAGGTCGATGTTGTTGACGACCCGGCCGGTGCGCCGGGCGAGGGCGGTGAGGAACGGCGGGCAGAGCGGCGCCGCCAGGCGGTCGCCGGGGGTGGCCGCGAGGGCCCGGTGCACCCAGGCCGGGTCCTCGTCGGTGAAGACGACGGCGTGGGCGGAGAGCGACAGCACCCCGGCCTCGCGCGGGGACGGCTGCGGCACCACCGTCACGGTCCCGTCCGGGGGCGGGAACACGCCGCCCGCCGCGTCCGCCAGGATCCCCGCCAGCCCCCGCGCGCCCATCCGCACCCCTCCGTCGACCCGTCACCCGGTCGTCCCGACGCCCGGCCGTCCCCCCCGGGCGGCGTCAGCCTAGTCGACCACTCGGTGGGCGCGGCCGGTCACTGCTTCCTGGCGCGGCTGGGCTGGACCCTGGTCGGTTCGCCGGCGGCCTTGGGGTGGTCGGGCGGGTAGGGCAGCTCGCCGAGGCCCTCGTCGTGGAGCTGCTTGTCGTAGAGCTCCAGCAGACCCTCCAGCCGGAACGCCTGGCCGTCCATCTCCGCGTTCAGGTCGCCGAGTTCGGCGAATCGGGCGGGGACGGTGCGCAGGTCGAAGTCCTCGGGGGAGGCGTCGTCGAGCTCCTCCCAGCGCAGCGGGGTGGAGGCCGTGGCCCGGGGGCGGGCGCGCAGCGAGTAGGCGGAGGCGATGGTGCGGTCGCGGGCCATCTGGTTGTAGTCGACGAAGATCCGCTCGCCGCGCTCCTCCTTCCACCAGGCGGTGGTGACCCGGCCGGGCATCCGCTGTTCCAGGACGCGGCCGAGCGCGATCACGGCGTGCCGCCCGTCGGTGAAGGTCCATTCGGGTGCGAGCGGCACGTAGACGTGCAGGCCGCGGCCGCCGGACGACTTGGGCCAGCCACGCAGTCCGAACTCGCCGAGCAGGGAGCGCAGTTCGTGGGCGGCGCGGACGGCGTCACGGAAGTCGGTGCCGGGCTGCGGGTCGAGGTCGACGCGCAGTTCGTCGATGTGCTCGGTGTCGGTGCGGCGGACCGGCCAGGGGTGGAAGGTGAGGCAGCCGAGGTTGGCGGCCCACAGGACGGCGGCCGGTTCGGTCGGGCAGATCTCGTCGGCGGAGCGTCCGCTGGGGAAGCTGATCCGGGCGGTGGGCAGCCACTCCGGCAGGCCCTTGGGGGCGCGCTTCTGGTAGAAGAACTCGCCCTCCACGCCGTCCGGGAAGCGCTGCAGCGTGGTGGGCCGGTCGCGCAGCCCGCGCAGGACCCCGTCGGCGACGGCCAGGTAGTACTGCGCGACGTCCAGCTTGGTGAAGCCGCGCTCCGGGTAGTACACCTTGTCCGGGTTCGACAGCCGGACGGTGCGCCCGGCGACATCCAGTTCGACGGCTGAGCCCATGCCTCTCACGCTAAGGGCGCCGCGCCCGGCGCGCGCCTTTTCGCCCGCCGCCCGCCGCCCGCCGCCGCCAGGTGCCCACCGCTCGCCGGCTGCCGCCCGGCGCGCGGCTTCGCACCGGGCGCGCGAGGATCGGAGCCATGGACCTGCCCGTGATGCCGCCGGTGGCACCGATGCTCGCCAAGTCGGTGGCCAGGATCCCGCCCGGGATGCAGTACGAGGCCAAGTGGGACGGCTTCCGCACGATCGTGTTCCGCGACGGCGACGAGGTGGAGCTCGGCAGCCGCACCGGCAAGCCGTTGACCAGGTACTTCCCCGAACTGGTCGAGGCGCTGAAGCGCGAGCTGCCGCCCCGCTGCGTGCTGGACGGCGAGGTGGTGATCGCCCGGGACGGCCGGCTGCGCTTCGAGGAGCTGCTGGAGCGGATCCACCCGGCGGCGAGCCGGGTGCGGCTGCTGGCGGAGCGGACACCGGCCTCCTTCGTCGCCTTCGACCTGCTCGCGCTCGGGGACGTCCCGTTCCTGGACGAGCCGCTGTCGGTGCGCCGGGAGGCGCTGGAGGCGTCGCTCGGCGGGGCGGCGGACCCGGTGTTCACCGCCCCGGCCTCCACCGACCGCGACGTGGCGCAGACCTGGTTCGCCGAGTACGAGGGCGCCGGGCTGGACGGCGTGGTGGCCAAGCCGCTGGACCAGCCCTACCGGCCGGGCGAGCGGACCATGTTCAAGATCAAGCACGAGCGCACCGCCGACTGCGTGGTGGCCGGCTACCGCGAGCACAAGAGCGGCCCGGTGGTCGGCTCGCTGCTGCTCGGCATCAACGACGACGGGGGGCGGCTGCAGCACGTCGGCGTCTGCGCGGCCTTCTCGATGGCCCGGCGCCGCGAACTGGCCGAGGAGCTGGCCCCGTTGCGGATGGCCGAGCTCTCCGGGCACCCCTGGGGGGCCTGGGCGGACGAGGCCGCCCACGCCGAGGGGCGGCTGCCCGGCGCGGTCAGCCGGTGGACCGGCGGCAAGGACCTCTCGTGGATCGCGCTGCGCCCCGAGCGGGTGGTCGAGGTGGCCTACGACCACCTGGAGGGCACCCGCTTCCGGCACACCGCGCAGTTCCGCCGCTGGCGGCCGGACCGCACGCCGGAGAGCTGCACCTACGCGCAGCTGGAGGAGCCGGTCTCGTACGACCTGGCGCGCGTGCTGGGGATCTGACGCCGCGGCGCCCGGCCCCTCCACCGGGAGGGGCCGGGCGCCGCGGCGACTGCCGCCGGGCCGTCAGGTCCGCACGGTGGAGGGGGATCCGGTGCCGGTCGGCGTGCCGGAGCCGGAGCCCGAACCCGACCCGGAGGCCGGCGGGGACGGGGCGGCGGTCGCCGGCGGGATCGAGTAGGGGTTCCTCGGCGAGATGATCTTCGTGATCTCGTTCGCGAACAGCGAGGACGGCTCCGAACCCTGGTACAGCACGTCGGTGTTGAGCAGGATCGTCAGCGTGCTCTGCGCCTGCGGCAGGTAGACCGCCACGCTCTCGTAACCGGGCAGCGAGCCGTTGTGCCCGATCCACCCGTTGTTGTCGAAGATCCCGAAGCCGTAGCCGACCCCGGGGTCGCCGGTCGGCAGGGTCTTCAGCCGTTCGGCCTGGGTGGCCGGCTTGAGGAGGGTCCCGGTGGCCGCGGTCTTCGCCCAGCTCTGCAGGTCGGCGAGGGTGGAGATGATCGCCCCGGCGGTCCAGGCCCACGACGGGTCCCAGTCGGTGGCGTCCTGGATCGACCCGTCGGGCGTCTGGTCGGTGTAGCCGTGGGCGTGCGGGTCGGGGAACTCCGCGCCCACCGGGAAGAGCGTCTGGCCGAGCCCGGCGGGGGTGATCGCCTGGTCCTTGATGAACGGCCCGGCCGGCTGCCCGCCGACCTTCTCCAGCAGCTTGCCGAGGATGATGTAGTTGCTGTTGTTGTACTGGAACTGCGCGCCGGGCGGGAACACGGCCGGGTGCTTGTACCCGTACGCGAGCAGCTGGTCCGGTGTGAACACCCGGTTCGGGTCGCTGATCAGGGTGTTCACGAAGTCCGGGTCGGAGGAGTACGGGAACAGCCCGCTGCGCATCTCGCCGAGCTGGCGCACGGTGATGCCGTCGCCGCCGGGCACGCCGTCCACGTACTTCGCGATCGGGTCGTCCAGGCGGACCTTGCCCTGGTCCACCAGCCGTAGGACGGCCGTCGCCGTGAAGGTCTTGGTCTCGCTGCCGATCCGCATCCGCAGCCCCGGGTCCATCGGCGTCTCGGAGACCTTGTCGGCGACGCCGAAGGACTTCACGTAGGTGCCGGTGGGCGTGGTGATCCCGACGCTGACGCCGGGGACGGCGGCCTGGCTCATCACCCGGGTGATCGCGGCGTCCAGCTGCTTGGTGACGTCGGCCGTCAGCGGCACCACGGCGCCGGAGGAGCCCGCGGCGGACGGGGCCTGCGAGCCGGGGGTGCCGGCGGACGGGCTGACCGCGGCGGGCTCGGCGGTCACGGCCGGCTCGCCGGACTGCCGGGCGGTGGTCGACCCGCCGGAGCAGGCCGAGGCGGCGAGCAGCCCGGTCAGGGCCAGCGCGGCGGCGCTCACGCGGCCGGTGGTGCGGGGTGCGGCCGGACGCGGCCGTCGGGTGTCGGTCATCTGCGCGGGCGCCTCTCTGCGGCCGGGAGCCCCGGAGCGCTGCGCCACGGGGCCGTGGGGGAGCCCCGCCACGGTAAGCACCGCCGGCGGGCGCCCGCGCGCCGGCGGCGGCGGCGCTGGCCCGAACGGCTGCCCCGGTCAGCCGGGTGTCCCAACCGGGCGGCCGGCCGGGCCGCCGTCCGGGTGCCGGGCACCGGGGCCCGCCGGGCGGTCGGTGTCGCGGGTGGCGCCCCGCGCTCGGCCGGACGGGTGAGCACCGGCACGCCGCACCGGCCCCCGTCCCCAGCTCGGGCACGATCGTTTAGCCCAGCTGTGGCCGCCCTTAAGAATTCCTCGATGGACCGCACCCCCTCCCACCAGGCAGATTGCTGCCTGCCCGGAGGACGTCCGCGAGGACGGCCGCACCGGCGCCCTCCGGCCTGCCCACCCCGAAGGCCGTCCACTCGCACGTCAGGAGCCGTCGCCCGTGAAGGCACTCGTCAAGCAGCAGGCCGAGCCCGGCCTCTGGCTGGTGGACGTCCCGAAGCCCGAGATCGGTCCCGGCGAGGTGCTGATCAAGGTGCTGCGGACTGGCATCTGCGGCACCGACCTGCACATCCGCAAGTGGGACGGCTGGGCGCAGCAGACCATCAGGACCCCGCTCGTCCTCGGCCACGAGTTCGTCGGCGAGGTCGCCGAGCTCGGCGCCGGCGTCGCGGACATCTCGGTCGGCGACCTGGTCAGCGGCGAGGGCCACCTGGTCTGCGGCAAGTGCCGCAACTGCCTGGCCGGCCGCCGCCACCTGTGCCGCAACACGGTCGGTCTGGGCGTCAACCGCGACGGCGCCTTCGCCGAGTACGTGGCGCTGCCCGCCTCCAACGTCTGGGTGCACCGGGTGCCGGTCGACCTGGACGTCGCCGCGATCTTCGACCCCTTCGGCAACGCCGTGCACACCGCGCTGTCCTTCCCGCTGGTCGGCGAGGACGTGCTGGTGACCGGCGCCGGTCCGATCGGCATCATGGCCGCCGCCGTCGCCAAGCACGCCGGTGCCCGCAACGTGATGATCACCGACGTCTCCCCGTACCGCCTGGACCTGGCCCGCGAGGTCGGCGTCACGCTGGCGCTGAACGTCGCGGAGCACACCATCGAGGAGGGCCAGCAGAAGCTCGGCCTGCGCGAGGGCTTCGACGTCGGCCTGGAGATGTCCGGCCGCCCCGAGGCGATGCAGTCGATGATCGCCAACATGACGCACGGCGGCAAGATCGCCATGCTGGGCCTGCCCGCCGAGCAGTTCCCGGTCGACTGGGCCTCGATCGTCACCTCGATGATCACCATCAAGGGCATCTACGGCCGCGAGATGTTCGAGACCTGGTACGCGATGTCGGTGCTGCTGGAGGGCGGCCTGGACCTCAGCCCGGTGATCACCGGCCGGTACGCCGCCACCGACTTCGAGGCCGCGTTCGACGACGCCGCCAGTGGCAACTGCGGCAAGATCATCCTCGACTGGACCGCCTGAGCCACCCCGCCGACTTGTGAGGAGTCCGCAGTGTTCGACAACGTGCGCGCCGACATCGCCACCACCATCGACGAGATCCGCGAGGCGGGCCTGTTCAAGCCCGAGCGCGTCATCGGCACCCCGCAGAGCGCCGCGGTCACCGTCACCGGCGGCGGCCGCCCCGGCGAGGTGCTGAACTTCTGCGCCAACAACTACCTCGGCCTGGCCGACCACCCCGAGGTGCTGGCCGCGGCCAAGGACGCGCTGGACCGCTGGGGCTACGGCATGGCCTCGGTGCGCTTCATCTGCGGCACCCAGGACGTCCACAAGGAGCTCGAGGACCGCCTGTCGGCCTTCCTCGGCCAGGAGGACACCATCCTGTACTCCTCCTGCTTCGACGCCAACGGCGGTGTCTTCGAGACCCTGCTCGACGACCGCGACGCCGTCATCTCCGACGCGCTCAACCACGCCAGCATCATCGACGGCATCCGCCTCAGCAAGGCCCGCCGCCACCGCTACGCCAACCGCGACATGGCCGACCTGGAGAAGCAGCTCCAGGACAGCCAGGACGCCCGCCGCCGCCTGATCGTCACCGACGGCGTCTTCTCGATGGACGGCTACGTCGCCCCGCTGCAGGAGATCTGCGACCTCGCCGACCGCTACGACGCGATGGTCATGGTCGACGACTCGCACGCCGTCGGCTTCGTCGGCGCGGGCGGCCGCGGCACCCCCGAACTGCACGGCGTGATGGACCGTGTGGACATCATCACCGGCACCCTCGGCAAGGCGCTCGGCGGCGCCTCCGGCGGCTACGTGGCCGCCCGCCGGGAGATCGTCGCCCTGCTGCGCCAGCGCTCCCGCCCGTACCTGTTCTCCAACTCGCTCGCCCCGGTGATCGCGGCGGCCTCGCTGAAGGTGCTCGACCTGGTCGAGAACTCCAACGAGCTGCGCGAGCGGCTGGCGGCCAACACCGCGCTGTTCCGCTCGAAGATGACCGAGGCCGGCTTCGAGATCCTCCCGGGCGACCACCCGATCGCCCCGGTGATGATCGGCGACGCGGCCCGCGCCGGCCGGCTCGCCGAACTGCTCCTGGAGCGCGGGGTGTACGTGATCGGGTTCTCCTACCCGGTCGTCCCGCACGGCCAGGCCCGGATCCGGGTGCAGCTGTCCGCCGCGCACTCCACCGAGGACGTCGAGCGCGCCGTCGCCGCCTTCGTGGACGCGCGCGCCGCACTGGGCGAGTAACGCCCCACCGGGCCCGGCAGGGGCCCGCACGGACGCCCGCGGGCCGGTCCGCTCGGAACCGGACCGGCCCGCGGGCCCACCACCACGAACCACCTGCCCCACCCTCCCGCCGCGGGGGCGGGACGCCGGCCCGGCCGACGTCCCGCCCCCGTCGCGGTTCCCCGGGAGCCGTTCTCCGGGGCCGTCCGCCCGGCGCGGTCCGCGCGGAGGGCGCCGCCGCGGGGCGGGGCCGGTCAGTCGTCCTCGTCCTGGCCCTGGTCGTCGCCGTCGCCGTGCTGCCCGGCGGTGCGGGCGAAGACCTGGTAGCCGGTGCTCTCCGGGCCGCCCGCGCCGGCGGTCAGGTTCCCGCTGGTCGAGCCGAAGACCACGGTGTCCCCGTCGGCGTCCACGAAGGGGTCGACCGAGGAGCCGTTGCCCAGGGAGCCGTCCGGGGCGGTGGAGACCCGCTCGGTGCGGCCGGTGCGCAGGTCGTGGCGGTACACGTCCCACCCCGCGTGCTGCGGGCCGGCCACCAGGTTGTCGGCGGCGGAGGAGAAGTACACCCAGCGGTTGTCGGCGGTGATCCGGCCGTGGTCGGAGGTGCCGACCGAGCTGGTGCCGGGCAGCCCGCCGCTGACCTTCGTCACGGTGCCCGTCCTGAGGTCCCGGACGTACAGCACGAGGTGGTACCGGTGGCCGTTGGTCGACCCGCCGGGCTCGGGGAGGGCGTAGACCGCGCGCCGCCCGTCCGGGCTGATCGTCGCGTCGAAGCTCGCGAAGCCGAGCTTGCCGTCCTGGTCGAGGCTGGCGGCGGAGATCCGGCCGGAGGCCACGTCGTAGGTGTAGTAGGCGCCGGTCGTCGGCCGGGCGAGGTTCGGCCGCGCCACGCCCTCGCGGGCGCCGCGGGGCAGGGCGGGGGCGGTGCCCGGGGCCGGCTCGACGTCGGCGGCGCCGCCGGCCGCGGCGCCCGCGGCGGCCGGGGCGGCGAGGGCCGGGGTCTGCCCGGCCGGCAGCAGGTTGCCGGCGAACGAGGTGAAGCCGACGGTGCGGCCGTCCGCGCTGATCGTCGGGTTGAGGGACATGCCGTCGCCCGGCTTGCCGTCCGTGCCGAGGGTGACCAGGCGGGTCCGCCCCGTCCAGCGGTCGGTGACGTAGACGTTGTAGTCCCAGGTGTACGGCCGGGCGAGCGAGGGGTCGCCGCCCCCGGGCTCGGGCACGAGGTCGGTCCGGCTGGACACGAAGGCCACGTAGCGGCCGTTCGCGCTGATCGACGGCGCGTACGAGGCGTGGAACCTGTCGCCGTCGGTGCTGGTGAGCCCGCCGCTGACCAGCTCGGTGCGGCCGGTCCTGCGGTCGCGGACGTACACCTCGGAGCGGCCCTGCAGCTGCATGCCGGGCAGGACGTTCTGGGCGTCGCTCGCGAAGGCGACGTAGCGGCCGTCGGCGTTGATCGCGACGTAGTCGGTGAAGCCGTCCAGCGCCGAGCCGTCGTCGGCCAGGTTGACCCGCTCGGTGCGGCCGGTGCGAAGGTCCCGGACGTAGGCGTCCCGCCCGCTCTTGGCCGGCTGGGACACCAGGTTCTTGGCCCAGGAGGTGAACAGGGCGTAGTGGCCGTCGGCGCTGACGCCCTGGCCCCACGACTGGTCGTCGGGCGCGGTGCCGTTCACGCCGACACTGACCTGGACGGTGCCGCGCGGCGCCGGGGCGGCCTGGGCGGGGGCGGCGGTCGCGGCGAGCACGGCGACGGCCGCCAGGACGCTTCCGCCGCCGGCCAGCCACCGGTTGCGGGTGGTACGGGTGCTGCGTGCCATGTGGTCGGTCCTCCCCTTCGATCGCCCGGCCGGGCTCCCTCCCGGCGGCGGGCTCGGGGAGAGCCAATCGCCGGGAGGCGCGGGTGGTCAACGGCTATCGGTGATCCCGGCGGAAAATACGTCAACAAACGTATCCCGCCGGGGAGTCGGGCCGGGGCGGGGCGGCCGGGCGGTCAGAGGCGGCGCCGGAAGACGTCCGTGACGTTGTTGGTGTCGCCCGGGACGAGGTCGCCGTCGGTGGCGTCGAAGACCACGGTGCCGCCCAGCGCGTCCACGTACGGGGTGAACGACGAGGCGGTGCTCTGCGCGCCGTCCCGGGTGAGGCTCACCCGCTCGGTGCGGCCGGTCCACAGGTCGCGGCGGAAGACGTCCGACTGCTGGTTGGTGTCGTCGGGCACGAGCGTCTCGACGTCGGAGGTGAAGTACACCCAGCGGCTGTCCAGGGTCATGACGCCCTCGTAGGAGGACAGGTCGGTGCTGGTGCCGGGCAGCGGGGTGCTGACCTGGGTGACCTTGCCGGTCGCCAGCTCGCGGGCGTAGACGACCAGGTGGATCCCGTGCGAGCCGGGCCGCCCGCCGGGCTGCGGGACGCTGTAGACCGCGAAGCGGCCGTCGGGGCTGATCCGGCCGTCCTGGCCGGTGGCCCGGAACGCCCCGGTCTCGTCGTAGCTCGCGCCGCTGATCCTGCCGGTGCCGGCGTTCCAGACGTAGAACGGGCAGAACCGGGGCACCGCCAGCCGGGGTCCGGCGCCGGGGGCGGGCGCGGGCGGCGCGGCGTCGTCCGCGCCGCCCGGGGCGGGGTCGGCGGGGTCGGCGGGGGTCTCCTCGGGCGGGCGCAGGTTGCTCGCCCGCGAGGTGAAGCCGACGGTGCGGCCGTCCGCGCTCAGGGTCGGTTCGAAGGAGTTCTGGTCGGCCGGCGAGCCGTCGGCGCCCACCGTGACCAGCCGGGTGGTGCCGGTCCAGCGGTCGGTGACGTACACGTTCTGCCGGCCGCGCCGGACGTTCCCCCCGAGGTCGGTGCGGTCGGAGGCGAAGGCGACGTAGCGGCCGTCCCAGCTCAGGCTCGGGTTGACGGCCATCCGGATGCTCTGGTCGTCGGTCGTCGCGCCGGTACCGGCGGAGACCAGCTCGGTGCGCCCGGTCCACAGGTCGCGGACGAAGACGTCGTAGGCGTGCTTCTGCTGCCCGGGCAGCACGTTGGTGGCGGCGGTGCTGAACGCGACGTAGTGGCCGTCGGCGCTGATCGTGGCGTCGTAGACGTCCGCGTTCAGCCGGGACCCGTCGCCGGCCAGGCCGACCTCGGCGACGTGGCCGTTGCGGAGGTCCTTGACGTAGAGGCCCTCGCTGCCGTCGGCGTGGCTCGGGGCGAGGCCGGTCGCGGTGGAGCGGAACAGCACCGTGCGGCCGTCCGCGGTCACCCCGAGCGGGTACGAGTCGCCGTTCAGCTGCTCGCCCTTCGGGCCCTCGCTCACCCGGGCGGTGTCGCCCTTGGGCGGGCGGGCCTGGGCCGCGGGCAGCGCGGCGCCGGCCGCGACGGCGGCCGTGACCAGGACGCAGGCGGTGCGCGCCAGCCGGCGGCGGGAACGTGCGGTGGTCATGGATCATCCTCCCCTGATGACGGCGCCGGGCCGCCGGATCCCCCGGGCCCGGCTCGGGAACGAGCCAATCGCCGCCCGGCCGGAGCGGTCAACCGGGCGAAGGGATCTCGTCCGGAAATACGCCAGGGGTCGTACCGCCGGTGGCGTCCGGGCACCACCCGGGCCGCCGCCCGCGCCCGCACCCGCCCGGACGGCCCCCGCACGCTGGCAGAATTGGCCTGTGATCGACGCAAGACGGCTGCGGACCCTGCGGGCCGTGGCGGACCACCGCACCGTGACCGCCGCGGCGGCCGCCCTCTACCTGACCCCGTCCGCGGTCTCCCAGCAGCTGGCCGCCCTGGAACAGGAGACCGGCCACCACCTGCTCGCCCGCGAGGGCCGAGGGGTGCGGCTGACCGCCGCCGGGGAGATCCTGCTCGGCCACGCCGACGTGGTGCTCGCCCAGCTGGAGCGCGCCGAGGCCGACCTCGCCGCCTACAGCGCGGGCGTCTCCGGAGAGGTCACCGTGGCCTCCTTCGCCACCGGCATCGCGCTCGTCCTCGCCCCGGCGATCGGCCTGCTGGCCGGGCGGGCGCCCGGCGTCCGGCTCAAGGTGCTGGACGCGGAGGGCGACGCCAGCCTGCCGATGGTCCTGGACGGCCGGGCCGACCTCGCCGTGGCCGTCGAGTACCGGGGCGCCCCGCGGGCCGACGACGCCCGGCTCACCCGCGTCCCGCTGTACGCCGAGCCGTTCGAGGCGGTGCTGCCGCTCGGCCACCCGCTGGCGGCCGAGGAGGGCGCGCTCGCCGTCGCCGCCCTCGCCGACGAACCGTGGATCGGGCCCTACCCGGGCAACCCGTGCCACGACGTGGTGCTGCTGGCCTGCGAGCACGCCGGGTTCCAGCCGCGCCTGGTGCACTCCTCCGACGACTTCCGGGCCGTGGTCGCCCTCGCCTCGGCCGGTGCCGGGGTCGCCCTGGTGCCGAGCTCGGCGCTGCGCGGCGTCGAGCTCGGGCAGGTCGCCGTCCGGCGGGTGGACAGCGAGCTCGCCACCCGCCGGGTGTTCGCGGCCGTCCGGGCCGGGGCCGACGGCCACCCGCTGATCCGGCCGGTGCTGGACGCGCTCGCCGAGGCCGCGGTGGCGGAGGCCTGACGGCGCCCCGGCCGGTGCGGGGGGAGGGGCGTCGCCGCCTGACGGCCGGTCAACTCCGGCGCAGGTCCAGCATGGCGAACACCTTGTCGTAGCGGCGTTCGCCGACGGCGACGTAGTCCCGCAGCCGCCCGTACTCGGTGAAGCCGAGGGAGGCGTAGAGGTGCAGGGCGTCGGCGTTGTCGCCGCGGGCGTCCAGGGTGAGCACCTCGATGCCGGCCGCCCGTGCGTCCGCGATCAGCGCCGCGGTGAGCGCCCGCCCGATGCCGCGCCCCTGGGCGGCGGAGGAGACCGCGAGCTTCTCCAGGTCCGCGTGCGGGCGGTGGGTCGGGCGCCGGTGGCGCAGCCAGTAGCCGAATCCGGCCGGCCGCCCGCCCAGGTAGGCCGCCCGCAGGGCGCCGTCCCCGGCCCGGGAGCGGGTCAGCACCTCCTCGACCAGGTCCGCGACCTCCGCCGCCGACGGCGGCTCCAGCCACCCCAGCGCGGCGCCCGCCGCCACCAGCTCCGCCAGGATCCGGTGCGCGCCGGCCGCGAACTCGCCGTCCGCCCCGGCCCGTTCGGCCACCTCCGCGGTGTCGAGGATGACGAGGTCCGCTGGGGTCGCCGCAGGCGTCGTGTTCCGGCTCATGCCCGGCAGCCTAACGGCGCGGGCCCCGCCCGCCGGCCGGTCCCCGGCGGCGGGCGGTGTGCCGGGGTGCGGCGTGCCGTGCGGCAGCGGGCGGGGCGGATCCCGGAGTGCTAAATTCCGGTCGGCCGGTTTTCCGTGGCAGTCCGTTCCGAATCACTTCCGCGGGTCGCGAAAGGCCCGGTCGGGGATTTGGTCAACAATTCGTTGAGCCGTCCGCCGGCCATCTCAAATTCAGCTGTGATGCCCGTCACTCTACGCGAGTCGCGACAGTTTGCATGTACGGATCAGTCGGCATGTACGGCGCAAACCGGACAAAGCTCACCTTGATCAACCGTCATCACATGCGGAAGGATGCGTTCAGGCGTTGCGCCGGTATTCCAACAGGAAACACATTCTGCGACCCATCACGGGACCACCGTCCACGGATGTCGCGGCGGCCGATTTTGGGGAGGAATTAGCCGCATGGCTTCGCATGGGCCTAGTGAAACGATCAGGGTCGGGGCGCCGCACGACGTCGTCTTCGACCAGGTCTTCGTCGACCTCTCTCCGATGCTCGGGCAGGCCCTCTCGCTGAAGTGCGAGGGCTTCAACTTCGCCGGATCCGTCAAGGTCAAGGCCGCCGCCGGAATGGTGCGGGCGGCCGAGGAGGCGGGGCGCCTCCACCCGGGGTCGACGATCATCGAGTCGTCGTCGGGGAGCCTCGGGATCGCCCTGGCGTCGATCGCCGCGCACAGCGGCTACCGGTTCGTGTGCGTCACGGACGTGCGCTGCAACGAGCGGAACATCCTCCTCATGGAGTCCCTGGGCGCCGAGGTGGTGGTCATCTCGGAGCCCGACGAGAACGGCGGGTTCCTCGGGAGCCGGATCCGCCACGTCAAGGAGGCGTGCGCGGCCGACCCGTCGCTGCTCTGGCTGAACCAGTACGCCAACGAGGGCAACTGGCGGGCCCACTACCAGGCCACCGCGCCGTCGATCGTCCGGAGCTTCCCCGATCTCGAATTCCTCTTCGTCGGCGCCGGGACGACCGGCACGCTGACCGGCTGCGGGCGATTCCTGAAGGAGATCGGCCACCCGGCCAAGGTGGTGGCCGTGGACGCCGTCGGATCCATCACCTTCGGCGGCCCGTCCGGCCGGCGGCTCATTCCCGGGCTCGGGTCCAGCCACCGCCCGGACATCGTCGACGAAAGCGTGGTCGACGAGATCGTGCTGGTCGAGGAAATAGACACCATTCGTACGTGCAGATATCTCGCCGGGCGCGGATTCCTTTTCGGCGGATCGACCGGCACGGTGGTTTCCGGGGCTTTCCGGAGATTGCGCGAGGAGCGCCCCGGGGCCTGCGCCGTGGCGATTTCCCCGGATTTCGGGGAGCGTTATCTCGACACCGTCTACAGTGACCACTGGGTCCGGGAGCACTTCGGCGACATCGGCCGGTTCGACCCGTTCGAGGAGCCGATCACCCCGGCCGTCGAGCTCGCCCGCGGATAAGAAGCTGATCAGGAAAGCGACCATGTCCCACACCCAGCCCACCACCGCCCGGCTCGACGACCTCTTCGCGGCCCAGGCCCGGCGCACGCCGGACGCCCTCGCCCTGGTGCACGGGGACGAGCGCCTGACGTACCGTCAGCTGCACGAGCGCGCCGCCGCCGTCGCCGAGCGGCTCACCGCGCTCGGCGCGCGCGACGAAACGCTCGTCACGCTGGCGTTCCACCGCTCCGCCGAGGCCGTCGTCGCCATCCTCGGCACGGTGCTCGCCGGCGCCGCCTACCTGCCGGTCAGCCCCGCCTACCCGGCCGAACGCATCGCCGGCATCCTGGACGACTCGCGCTCGCCGCTGGTGCTGTGCGGAAGCGGACTGAAGGACGCCGTCGCCGACGCCGTGCCGGCCGGCGTCGAGCTGCTCGAACTCGGCGCCCTGCTCGCCGCGGAGCCGCACCTGCCGCCGCGCCCGGCCCTGGCCGCGGGGCCGGCCGACGAGGCCCCCGCCTCGCCGCTGGCGTACGTGATGTACACCTCCGGCAGCACCGGCCGCCCCAAGGGCGTGATGGTCGAGCACGCGGGCGTGGTCCGACTCGTCCGGGACGCCGACTACTTCGACTTCTCCGCCGACGAGCGCTTCCTGCAGACCGGCGCCCTGGAGTTCGACGCCGCGACCTTCGAGATCTGGGGGGCGCTGCTCAACGGCGCCACCCTGCACCTCGTCGACCAGGAGACGCTGCTCACCCCGGCCCTGCTGAAGCGGGCGCTGCACACCGCCGACGTCACCGTGCTCTGGCTGACCTCGCCGCTGTTCAACCAGCTGGCCGACGAGGACGTCAGCCTCTTCGCGGGGCTGCGCACCCTCATCGTCGGTGGGGACGTGCTGTCCTGCCGGCACGTCAACACCGTCCGCGAGGCCTGCCCCGGCCTGCGGGTGCTCAACGGCTACGGCCCGACCGAGAACACCACCTTCACCACGATCTTCCCGATCGAGCGGCGCCACGAGTCCGCCGTCCCGATCGGCCGGCCGATCCGCGGCACCTCCGTCGCGGTGCTCGACGCCGAGCAGCGGCCCGTCCCGGTCGGCGGGATCGGCGAGCTGTACACCAGCGGGGCGGGCCTGGCCCGCGGCTACCTGAACAACCCGGCCCTGACGGCCGAGAAGTTCGTCCTGGTCGACGGCGTGCGCCACTACCGGACGGGCGACCTGGTCAGCAGCGACGCGGACGGGCTGCTCGCCTTCCACGGCCGGGCCGACAACCAGGTGAAGATCCGCGGTCACCGGATCGAGCTCGGCGAGATCGACAACGCCCTGCTGGAGATCCCCGGCACGGTCGACAGCCACACCCACGCGCGCGGCGGGCCCGGCGGCGTCAAGCAGCTGGTCACCCACGCGGTGCTCGGAGCGGGCCTGACCGTCGAGGACGTCCTGGCGGAGCTCCGGCGCCGGCTGCCCGCCTACATGTGCCCCGACGTGCTGGTCCCGGTGGACCGGCTGCCGCTGAACGCCAACGGCAAGGTGGACCGGGCCCGGCTGCCCGAGCCCGCCCCGCGCCGCGGTGCCGGCGGGGCGCCGGCCACCCCGGCGGAGCTGCGGCTGGCCGCCCTGTGGGCCGACGTCCTGCACGTGGACGCCGAGGGCCTGGGGCTGGACGACGACTTCTTCCTGCTCGGCGGCAGCTCCATCACCGCCGGGGTGCTGATCGGCCGGCTCGCCCGCGACGCCGGCGCCGCCCTCGGGTTCGGCGAGCTCTTCGCGGCGCGCACCCTCGGCGCGATGGCCAAGGCCGTCGAGACCGCGCCGACCGCCCCGCTGGCACCCGTCCCGGAGCCGACCGGCAGCGGTGTCCTGCACCCGCAGCAGCGGGCGCTGTTCGCGCTCTGGCAGATGGACCCGAACAGCCTCGTCTACAACATCCCGGTGCGTCTGGAGGTGAGCGGCCCCCTCGACCCGGAGCGGCTGCGCGCGGCCCTCGCGGCGATGACCGCCCGGCACGACGCGCTGCGGACGCGCTTCGTCACCACGGACGGCGAGGTGCGCCGGGTGGTCGACCGGGTGGCGTCCGTCGAGCTGCGGGTGCTGGAGGCCGACGACGGACCGCGGGACGGGCGCCCGCTCGCCCTCGCCCCGTTCGACCTGGCGGCGGCTCCGCTGATGCGCGCCGTGCTGGTCCGCCGGGGGCCCGGCGGGGACGTCCTGCACCTGGACTTCCACCACATCGTCTTCGACGGCATCTCGCTGCGCGTCTTCGTCGACGAGCTGTTCGAGTACTACGCCGGTCAGGAGCCCCGGACGGCGCCGGTCGGCTACGCGGCCGCCGCCGAGTGGGCGGACGGCCGGCTGACGGGTGCGGAGCAGGAGCGCTCCGAGCGGTACTGGCTGGCGAAGTTCGCCGAGCCCGCGCCCGCCCTCGCCCTGCCCACCGACCGGCCGCGGCCGGCCCTGCGGGGCACGGCCGGTGACGTCGCGGTCCGCGAGCTGTCCCCGGCGGACGCCGAGCTGGTCCGGGCGATCGCGGACCGGGAGGGCTCGACCCCCTTCGTGGTGCTGCTGACCGCCTGGACGGCGACGCTGGCCCGGCTCTGCGGCCAGTCGGACGTCACCGTCGGCAGCCCGATGGGCGGCCGCCCGCACCCCGACCTCGAGACCGTGGTGGGGATGTTCGTCAACACCGTGGTGCTGCGGGCCAGGCTGCGGCCGGAGGCGGACCTCGGGGAGCTGCTGGCGGCGCTCGGCGCGGAGCACCGCGACGCCCTCGACCACCAGGAGTACCCGTTCGCCTCGCTGGTCCAGCGGCTCGACGTGCCCCGGGACCTGAGCCGCAACGCGCTGTTCGACGCCTTCTTCGCCCTGCAGGACATCGACTTCCACAGCTTCCGCAAGGACGGCCGGCGGATCACCCTGACGCTCCCGCACGTGGGCACCTGCCGGTTCGACCTCAACCTGCAGGCCTTCCGGAAGCCGTCCGGGTACGCGCTGGAGCTGGAGTACTCGACCGCGCTGTTCGAGCGGGCCTCCGCGGACTTCCTGCTGGACCGCGTCGTCGAGACCCTGCACGAGCTGGACCGCGCTCCGGGGGGCAGGGTCCTGCCGGAGCCCGAGGACGAGCCCGGCGGGCCCGTCGAGGCCGCCGACTTCTCCTTCTGACCTGGGACGGGACCGATGACCACACTGACGATCATCCTGTGCGGGGCGGTGACCTTCGCGGTCCGCTACGCGCTGTTCGGGCCGATCGGGCCGGAGCACCTGCCCGCGCGGATCCGCAGCACCCTGCCGTACGTCATGCCCGCGGTGCTGATGGCGATCATCGTGCCCTCGGTGCTGCTGCCCGGTGACGGCGGCGGCGACCTGCGGACCCTCGCGCCGTACGTGGGCGGGGCCGTGTGCGGCTTCGCGATGGGTGCCGTCAAGCGGGACGCCTTCTTCCTCGTGTTCCTGGTCGCCATGGCCGGATACGTGCTCACCAAGTTCGCGCTCTGAGCGCCGCCCGCCCCTGCCCAGGAAAGAGGTTGGATTGATGTTGCCCCGACACAGCCGTGGCGCGGAGGCCGCGCAGGGTGTCCTGTCGGTCGTCCCGGTCGTGCTCGGCGCGGTGCCGTTCGGGCTGCTGTTCGGCGCGCTCGCCCAGGAGCGCGGCCTCGGGCTCGGCAAGGCCATGCTGATGAGCCTGCTGATCAACGCGGGCTCCGCCCAGATCGTCAGCCTCGGCATGATCACCGCCGGGGCGGCCTGGCCGCTGACCGTGGTGACCGTGCTGCTCATCAACCTGCGGCACGTCTTCTACTCGGCCGCGCTGGCGCCGTACGTCCGGCCGATGGGCTTCTGGTGGCGGTTCGGGATCGCCTGGGGGATGACCGACGCCGTGTACGCGCTGGCCGCCAAGCGCTTCGGCGAGCCGGCGCCCGAGGAGGACAACCGGCGCTGGTACGTCCTGAGCGGTTCGGCCGTGATCTACGCCGCCTGGGCGCTCAGCACGCTCTGCGGCTGGGTCTTCGGGGCCAGCCTGTCGGGGCTGGGCGAGTGGGGGCTCGACTTCGCCGTCTACGCCACCTACATCGGACTGGTCGTCTCCACCTTCACCTCGCGGCGCGCCCTGGCCGTCGGCCTGGTCGCCGGCGTGGGGGCCCTGCTGCTGCACCACCTGCCCTACCAGAGCGGCCTGTTCGTGGGCACGCTGGCGGGCACCGCGCTGGCCGCGTTCCTGGAGAGCCGCGAACGCGTGGCCGCCACGCCCGTGCCGGCGGAGGGGGAGGCCGCCGCGGCGGTCCCGGAGCGGCGCGCCGCGCCCGACCCGGCCGAGGCCCCGGCCGACACCGCCTCCTAGGCAGGCCCACGCCTCCCAGGCAGGCCCACGGCGGCCGGGCCCACCCCGGCCGCCGTCCACACGCACACACCGGACCCGCCGGTCCGCCCAGGGGGCGGCCGCCGGCCGATCGGTCCGTCCACGATCCGACTCACACGCACCGGGGGTGGCCTCGCCATGTCTCAAACCGCTAGCGGAACCTCGACGATCAGCACGCTCCAGCTCCAGCAAGCCCTCAACGCCCATCCGGCGCAGGCGCAGTTCTGGGACACCCGCAAGCCCTACTGGGCCGAGCCCACGGTGGTCACCCGCGACCACGTCCGCCAGCAGGAGCCCGCCGCCCGGGTCAGCGCGGCGCTGGCCGCGGGGACCGCGCCGGCCGTCCGCCGGATCTCCAACGGCGACTCCTTCCTGACCACCGTCGTCGGCGCGACGGCGCTCGCCCTGCTGGCGGCGCGCGCCGCCGACCTGGCCGCGGTCACCCTCTTCGTCCCCGCGCCGCGCGGCACCGACCGGGCCGTCCCGGTCACCGTCGAGCTCACCGGGCAGGAGTCCGGCCGCGAGCTGCTGACCGCCGTCCGGGCCGCCTGCCTGGAGGTCTCGGCCCACCTGGACGTGCCGGTCCGCGCCCTGCTCGACCGGCTCGGCGTCCGGCCCGGCGACCTGATGCTCTCCGTGGACGGCGCGCTGAGCGCCGAGGACGCCCGGGCCGCCGGGTGCCCCCTCCTGTTCGACCTGCACCTCGCGGGCGACGACACCAGGATCGAACTGGAGTACGACGCCGGCCTGTTCACCGCCGCCACCGCCGAGCGGCTGACGACCACCCTCGCCCGGCTGCTGGACACCCTGGTCGCGGACCCGGCGGCGGCCCTCGCCCCGCTGCTCGGCCCCGACGACCAGGAGGCGGCCCTGCTCACCGGCGCCTTCAACGACACGGCGGCGCCCTTCCCGCAGGAGCGCCTGCTGCACGGCTTCCTGGAGGAGCGGGCCGCAGCCGAGCCGGACCGGGTCGCCGTCGTCGACGACGGCACCACCTACGGCGAGCTGAACGCCGCCGCGAACCGGCTGGCCCGCACCCTGCGCGAGGCCGGCGTCACCCCCGGCGAGCCGGTCGCCGTCTGCGTGCCCCGCTCCGCCGACCTGCTGGTGGCCATCTACGGCGTGCTCAAGGCCGGCGGCGCCTACCTGCCGATCGACCCGACCCTGCCGCGAAACCGGATCGAGTACCTGCTCGACCACAGCCGCGCCCGCCTGGTGGTGGCCACCGCCGGCACCGCCGGCACCGCCGGCACCGCCGCCGTCGCCGACGGCCACCGGGTGCTGCTGCTCGACGACCCGGCCGTCGCCGCCCAGCCCGCCGGCGACCTGGCGCCGGTCACCGGCCCCGACGACCTCGCGTACGTCATCTACACCTCCGGCTCCACCGGCCGCCCCAAGGGCGTGATGATCGAGCACCGGGCCATCGTCAACCGGCTCTGGTGGATGCAGAGCGCCTACCCGCTCGGCGCCGACGACGTGATCCTGCACAAGACGCCGTTCACCTTCGACGTGTCCGTCTGGGAGATCTTCTGGTGGTCGATCGCCGGCGCCGCCGTCGCCACCCTGCCGAACGGTGACGAGCGCGACCCGGAGCGGATCATCGCCCGGATCGAGCAGAGCCGCGCCACCACGCTGCACTTCGTGCCGTCGATGCTGCACGCCTTCCTCGGCTTCGTCGAGGCCACCGGCGAGCGCGAGCGGCTCGGCTCGATCCGCCGGGTCTTCGCCAGCGGCGAGGCCCTCGCCGTCGACCAGGTGCGGCTGTTCGGGGAGCTCCTCGGCGACGCCCGCGAGCTGGTCAACCTGTACGGCCCGACCGAGGCCGCCGTCGACGTCACCCACCAGCCGTGCACCGCGGTGGACGTCACCCGGTCGGTGCCGATCGGCCGGCCCATCAGCAACATCCGGCTCAGCGTGCGGACCCGCTCCGGCGCGCTCGCCCCGATCGGCACCCCGGGCGAGCTCTGCATCGCCGGCACCGGCCTGGCCCGCGGCTACCTGCACGCGCCGGAGCTGACCGCGGAGCGCTTCGTCACCGGCGAGGACGGCGAACGCCGCTACCGCACCGGCGACCTGGCGCGCTGGCTGCCGGACGGCACCGTCGAGTACCTGGGCCGACTGGACACCCAGGTCAAGATCCGCGGCTACCGGATCGAGCTCGGCGAGATCGAGCACGTCGCGCAGCAGGTCGCCGGCGTGCGCCAGTGCGCCGTCGTGGCCCGGCCCGGCGAGTCCGGCGACAGCATGCTGGTCGCCTACCTGGTCGCCGGCGAGGGCTACCGGGAGACCGCCCTGCGCGCGGCCCTGGAGGGCGAACTGCCCTCCTACATGGTCCCGCAGCACTACGTCGAGGTCCCCGCCATCCCGACCAACCACAACGGCAAGCGCGACGTGTCGGGCCTGCCGCTGCCGCTCCAGGAGGCCCCGGCGGCCACCGCCGCCCACCGGGCCCCGAGCGGCCCCGTCGAGGAGCAGCTGGCCGCGATCTGGGCCGCGGTGCTCGGCGTCGAGCCGATCGGCGCGGACGACAACTTCTTCTCGCTCGGCGGCGACTCGATCAAGTTCATCACCGTGCTGGCCCGCGCCCGCGCCGCCGGCCTCGACTTCAGCTTCCAGGAGCTGTTCGGCCACCCGACCATCGCCGGGCTCGCCGGGTACCTCGCCGAACGCGAGCAGGGCCCGGCCGCACCGGCGGCCGAGGTCTCCACCGAGCCGTTCGCCCTGATCGGCGAGGAGGACCGGGCGCAGCTGCCGACCGGCCTCGTCGACGCCTACCCGATGTCCCAGCTGCAGATCGGCCTCATCTACGAGGCCCTGCGCGGCGGCACCGAGGGCATGTACCACGACATCCTCAGCTACCGCATCCACGGCACCGTCGACCCGGAACTGTTCGAGCGGGCGGTCGACTCGGTCGTGCGCCGGCACGCCCTGCTGCGCACCTCCTTCCACCTCAAGGGCTTCAGCGAGCCGCTCCAGCTGGTGCACGGGAGCGCGCCCTCCCCGCTGCGGGTGTTCGACCTGCGCGGCCGGTCGCCGCAGGAGCAGGAGGAGGACCTGCGCCAGTTCGCCGAGCTGGAGCTGCGCGGCGGCTTCCGGTACGGCAGCACCGACCTCGTCCGGGTCTACCTGCACCTGCTCGCCGACGACGAGTACCAGTACTCGCTGAGCTACCACGACGCGGCCCTGGACGGCTGGAGCGTCAACACGATCCACCGCGACGTGTTCTCCGCCTACTTCTCCGTCCTGGACGGCGAGGAACCGCACGGCGGCGCCGGGCTCGCCATGTCCCACCGGCAGTACGTGGAGCTGGAGCGCGCCGCCGTCGCCTCCGCCTCGCAGCGCGCCTTCTGGCTCGACGTCATGGACGGCGCGGAGAGCACCCGGGTCGTCCCCGACACCGATCCCGACCCGGAGTTCGCCGGCGTCGGCATCCACGACGTGCTCTTCCCCGCCGGCCTGTCGGCGGGCATCCTCGCGACCGCCCGCAAGCTCCAGGTGCCGGTCAAGGCCGTCCTGCTGGCCGCCCACGTCGCCGTGCTCGGCTTCGTCGCCGACACCACGGACGTCGTCACCGGCTACGAGCACTCCGGCCGCCCGGAGGTCGAGGGCGGCCAGGACATCGCCGGGCTCTTCCTCAACTCCCTGCCGTTCCGGGTCCGCGACCTGGGCCGCAGCTGGGAGGACACGGTCCGCGCGGTGTACGCCGCGGAGGCGCAGCTGCTGCCGCACCGGCGCTTCCCGATGGCGGAGATCAAGCGGGCCGTCGGCAGCCGGGACACCCTGTTCGAGACGGTCTTCAACTTCACCCACTTCCACGTGCTGAAGAGCCTGGCCGAGCGGGACGGCTTCGAGCTGGTCCGTTCGATCGTCAACGTGCAGAGCGAGTTCCCGCTGCGGGCCGAGTTCTCGCAGGACGCCGTCAGCGACGAGGTGATGCTCAGCCTGCACTTCCACCGCAACGTCTACTCCGAGGCGCAGACCGAGCGGGTCGGCGGCTACTACCTGCGGGCCCTGCAGGCGCTGGCCGAGGACCCGTCGGCCGACCGGTCCGCGGGCACGCTGATCGGCGAGCGGGAGCGGGCCGCGCTCCAGGCGATGTCCGCCGGCCCCGCGCACCCGCTGCCGGAGGGCACCTTCCTGGACCTCCTCGCCGAGCAGGTGCGCCGCACGCCGGAGGCCGTCGCGCTGGTCCACGGCGACGAGCGGCTCTCCTACGCGGCCCTCGACCGGGCCTCCGACCGCTACGCGGCGCAGCTGCTGGCGGCCGGCGTCACCCCCGGCGACGTGGTCACCACCGTGCTGCCGCGCGGCGTCCGCTGGGCGCTCACCATGCTCGCCCTGCTGAAGATCGGCGCCGTCTACCTGCCGCAGGACCGGGCCTTCCCGGTGGACCGGATCGCCTCCGTGCTGCGCCGCAGCGACTGCCGCCACCTGGTGGCCGAGGCGGCGGACGCGGAGCCGGTCGGCGGCGCGCTGCGCGAGCGGGTCCCCGGACTGTCCGTCCTGGTCCTCGACGACCCGGGCGCGGCCGACGCCGCGCAGGTCGAGCCGCCCGCGCGCCCCGCGCCGGCGGACACCGCGTACATCATCTTCACCTCCGGGTCCACCGGCGAGCCGAAGGGCGCCACCGTGCGCCACTCCGGGATGCTCAACCACCTGCTGTCCAAGGTCGTCGACCTGAAGCTGACCGAGGCCGACGCCGTCGCCCAGATCAGCACCCAGTGCTTCGACATCTCGGTCTGGCAGCTGCTGGTGGCCTGGCTGGCCGGCGGACGGACCGTCATCTACGACCACGACACCGTGGTGGACCTGCCGGCGTTCCTCACCGCGCTGGTCGACGACGGCATCACCATCCTGGAGACGGTGCCCTCCTACACCGACGCGCTGCTCACCGAGGTCGAGCAGCGGCCGCGCCCGCTGCCCGAGCTGCGCTACAACATCATCAACGGTGAGGCGCTGCCGCCGGCCCTCACCCGGCGCTGGTTCGCGACCTACGACATCCCGGCGGTCAACGCCTACGGGCCCACCGAGTGCTCCGACGACGTCACGCACTTCTTCATGACGGAGGGCCAGGACGTCAGCCGGGTGTCGATCGGCCGCCCGATCATCAACACCAGCCTCCACGTGGTCGGTTCCGACGGGCGGCCGCGCCCGATCGGCAGCTACGGCGAGATCTGCGTGACCGGCGCAGGCGTGGGCCTCGGCTACATCAACGACGCCGAGCGGACCGCGGCCGCCTTCGCGCCGAACACCCTCGACGACCGCTCCGAACTGCTCTACCGCACCGGCGACATCGGCCGCTGGCTGCCCGACGGCCTGCTCGACTGCGCCGGCCGCCGGGACGGCCAGGTCAAGATCCGCGGCTACCGGATCGAGCTGTCCGAGGTGGACGGTGCGCTGGACCGGCTGCCCGGCGTGGAGACCGCGGTGACGCTGGCGCGCGACGTGGCCGGCGAGAAGCGGCTGGTGACCTTCTACACCGGCGCCGCCGAGCCGGACCGCACCGAGTTCAAGCGCCGGCTCGCCGAGCTGATCCCGGACTACATGCACCCGGAGATCCTGGTCCGGCTGGAGGCCTTCCCGCTCAACTCCAACGGCAAGATCGACCGCAAGGTGCTGGCGGCCCGGCCGATCGGCCTGGACGCCGACACCCACCGGGAGCCGCCGGCCACCGCGGACGAGGAGTTCGTCCGTGACCTGTTCGCCTCGGTGCTCGGGGTGCCGCCGGTCGAGGTCGGCGTCACCGACAACTTCTTCGAGATCGGCGGCCACTCGATCGCCGCGATGAAGGTCGCGGCGACCTCGCAGGGCCGGATCGCCCTGCGCGACCTGCTGGTGCGGCCCACGGCCCGGCTGATCGCCGCGGCCTTCGGCGAGCGCGACGGCGCCCGCCGCGACCTGCTGGTCGACCTCACCGCCTCCTCCGGCGCACGGCTGGAGACGGCCGAGGCCGTCCTGGTCTGCATCCCCTTCGCGGGCGGCGGCGCGGTCAGCTACGTCCCGCTGGCCCGGCAGCTCGCCGACGCCGGCGCGACCGTCCGGGTCCTGGGGGCCGAGCTCCCGGGCCGCACCCTGGCCGACGACCGCCCGATGGTCGCGGTGGACGTGCTCGCCGAGCAGCTCGCCGACGAGGTGGTGCGGGAGGCCGGCGACCGTCCGGTGCTGGTGCTCGGCCACTGCGCCGGCTCCTCGCTGGGCCTGCACCTGGTCCGCACGCTCGAGCGGCGGGGCCGGGACGTGCGCCGCCTGCTGATCGTGGCCAAGCTGCTCCGGTCGGTGGACCCGGCCGACCACGCCGCCAACGAGGTGGTGCACATGAACGAGCAGCAGATCATGGACTGGATGGCCGACAACACCGGCCTGGAGGAGGTCCACGCGCTGTCCGCGGCCGAACGTGCCGACCTGGCACGGGCGTTCCGCTACGACACGGTCGAGGCCACGCACGGCTTCCACCTCGCGCTCGGCGACACCGGGCGGGCCGCCCTGCAGTGCCCGGCCACCGTGGTGTTCGCCGAGGACGACCTGCTGATGGCGGACCACGCGACGGCCCTGGCCAACTGGGAGCTGTTCGTCCCGGCGAGCCGCACGGTCGTCAGCCCCGACGGCGGGCACTACCTCAACACCACCCGGCCGGAGCTGCTGGCCGGGGTCGTCCTCGACGACCTCGGCTCCCCCTCGCACTCCGGCTGATCCCCGCGGTGGGGGGGCCCCCGGCCCCCCGGGCCCCCCCCCCCCCCCCCCCCCCCCCCCCCCCCCCCCCCCCCCCGCGCCCCCCGGGGGGGGGGGGGGGGGGGGGGCCCCCCCCCCCCCCGCCGCCCCCCCCCCCCGCGGGGGCCCCCCCGGGGGGGGGCCCCCGCCCCCCCGGGGGCCCCCCCCCCGCCCCTCCCCGCCCCCGGCACCCCCGACCCACCGGAGCCAGCATGAGTGCCCCCCACGAACCCGAGCCCGGCCCGGCCGCCGCCCGACTGACCGGCAGAATCCGGAGCACGCCCAGCGCACTCCTCCACGAGGAGGTCCTGGAACCGCAGTTCACCTACGAGGCGGAGCACCTGCTGCCCTGGTACGCGGCGGTGGAGAAGGTCCTCGCGCTGGAGTACCGCCGCATGGGCCTGGTCTCGCCCGCCGAGGCCGCCGAGATCGGCCGCGTCCTTCACGGGCTGACCCGCGACGGGATCGCGGCCGACCCGGCCGGCAACATGTCGGACCTCGCCTTCGCCCTCGAACAGCACGTCGAGCGCGGCCTCGGCCACCCCGTCACCGCCTGGCACGTCGACCGCAGCCGCAACGACCTCCAGGCCACCGCCCAGCTGCTGTTCGGCCGCGGGCTGCTCCTCGACGCCGCCGCCGCCCTGCTGGACTTCGGCCTGGCCGTCCACCGGTTGGCCGAGCGCGGCACCGACCTGCCGATGGTCGGCCAGACCCACCTCCAGGCCGCCCAGACCATGACCCCGGGGTTCTACTTCGCGGCCGTCTCCGAGCAGGTCCAGCACACCCTGCGGAGGCTGCTGGCGACCTACGACGGGATCAACCTCAGCCCGCTCGGCTCCGGCGCCATGACCGGTCAGGAACTGGACTGGGACCGTGCCCTGATGGCCGAGCTGCTCGGATTCGCGGCCCCCGGCCGGCACGCGCTGGCCGGGGTGGCCTCCCGCGCCTGGGTGCTGGAACTGGCCGCCGAGGTCTCCCTGTTCGGCTCCGCGCTGAGCCGCTTCACCAGTGACCTGATGGACTGGGGCAGCGGCCCGTACGGTTTCATCGAGCTGCCCGACGAGCTGTCCGGCATCTCCTCGGCGATGCCGCAGAAGAAGAACTACCCGATCCTGGAACGCATCCGGGGCAAGTCGGCGCACCTGAGCGCCTACTACTTCGACATGCTGCTGGCCCAGCGGGCCACCCCGTTCAGCAACATGGTCGAGGTGTCGAAGGAGGCGGGCGCCAACCTGCGGCCGATGTTCGCGACCCTCGGCACCACGCTGCGGCTGTTCACCGTCGTGGTCGAGCGGATGGGCTTCGCCGAGGAGCGGATGCGCGAGGCGGCCGAGCGGGAGTTCCTCGGCGGCCTCACCCTCGCCAACGAGCTCACCCTGCGGGAGTCGGTGCCGTGGCGCCGGGCCCAGGTCATCGCCGGCCGGTACGTGCTGGCCGCGCACGCCGCCGGACTGCGCCCCCGGCAGACCTCCCCGGACCTGCTGAGCGCGGCGGCCGGCGAACAGGGCGTCACCCTGCGGGCTCCGGCGGAGCTGCTGGCCGCGGCCTTCGACGGTGCCGGCGAGCTGTACCGCAAGACCACCGCCGGGTCGGCGAACCCCGAATCCGTCCGGGCCCTGCTCGCCGAGCAGCACACCGAGTACGAGCGGCTCGCCGGGGCCTGGACCGGGCACCGCGCGCGGGTCGACGCGGGGCTGGCCCGCATCGACGAGCTGCTGGGCCTCTCCGCTCCGGGGAGCCCCGCGTGACCCGTGCCGACGCGGCCGCCGGTACCGCGACGGCGGCCGTCCTGCACGGCACGGGCAGCGCCCCGGGCACCTTCGGCGAACTGCTCCAGGGCGTCACGGCCGAGGAGCGGCTCGACTTCCTGGTGACCCTGCCGATCGACGCCGGGGCGACCGCGACCTTCACCGCCGAACCCGGTGCCGGCACCGTCACCGTGCACCCGCCGCACAAGCACCGCGCCGCGCGGCTGGTGCGGCTGATGCTGGACGCGTACGGGTTCGCCGGCGGCGGGCGGCTGCGGCTGAGCGGCGGACTCCCCGAGGGCCGGGGCCTGGCCAGTTCCTCCGCCGACCTGGTCGCCACCGCCCGCGCGGTGGGGGAGGCCCTCGGGGTGCCGGTCGGCCCCGCCGTGATCGAGGACTTCCTGCGCCGGATCGAACCGACCGACGGAGTGATGTACGACGGGGTGGTCTCCTTCTACCACCGGCAGGTGCGGCTGCGGGAGCTCCTCGGACCGCTCTCCCCGATGGTGATCGTCGGGGTCGAGGAGGGCGGCGCGATCGACACCCTCGGGTTCAACCGGCGGCCCAAGCCCTTCACCCGCGCCCACCGGCTGGAGTACGACGAGCTGCTGGAACGCGTCTCGGAGGCCGTCCGCACCGACGACCTGCCCACCGTCGGACGGGTCGCCACCCGCAGTGCGCTGCTGAACGAGCACCTCCAGCCCAAGCGGCTGCTGCACCGGATGATCGGCCTCTCCGAGGAGTTCGACGCCCTCGGGGTGGCCGTCGCGCACAGCGGCACCGCCCTCGGGGTGCTGGTCGCCGAGTCCGACCCCGAGTGCGCGCGCAAGGTCGCCGAACTGCGGACGCGGGCGGCCGCGCTGGCCGGCCACACCACGCTCTACCGCTCCTGGCGCGGTCCGGGCCGCTGAGGCCCCGCGGCCGCCGTGCGGCCCCACCGGCCACCCCGCTGCGGCGGCCCCCTCGCCGCCCACCTCTCTCCGCCCACCCCTCTCCGAACCGGATGTGATCATGCGTTACGAGAGCGTCGTCGACGCCATCGGACACACCCCGCTGGTCAGACTCGCCTTGGACCCGGCCGCCCCGGTCGAGGTCTACGGGAAGCTGGAGCTGCAGAACCTCTACGGGATGAAGGACCGGGTCGCCCGGCAGGCCGTCCTGGAGGCCCGCCGCACCGGCGCGCTGGCCGAGGGGGCGCCCATCATCGAGAGCTCCTCCGGCACGATGGCCCTCGGCCTCGCCCTGGTCGGCGCGCACCTGGGCCACCCCGTGCACATCGTCACCGACCCGCGGATCGACCCGATCACCCTCGCCAAGCTCCGCGGCCTGGGGTGCCGGGTGCACGTCGTGGAGGCGATGAGCGGCGCGGGCTGGCAGAGCGCCCGGCTGGAACGGCTCGCCGAGCTGATCCGCGACCTCCCGGGCGCCTTCTGGCCGCGCCAGTACAGCAACCCGGACAATCCCGCCGCCTACCGCGCGCTCGCCGACGAACTGCTGGCCGACCTCGGCCACATCGACGTCCTGGTGGCCGCCGTCGGCAGCGGGGGATCGCTGTCCGGGACGGCCCGGATGCTCCGCCGCGCGCTCCCGGACCTGCGGGTCGTCGGCGTGGACTGCGTGGGCAGCGTGCTCTTCGACCAGCCGGACCGCCCGACCCGGCTCCAGGGCGGGCTGGGCAACAGCCTCGTCCCGGCGAACCTGGACCGCACCCTGATCGACGAGGTGCACTGGCTCAACGACCGCGAGGCCTTCCAGTCGACCCGTGAACTCGCCCTGGAACAGGGGCTGTTCGCCGGGAACACGGCCGGCTCGGTGTACCGGGTGCTCAAGGACGTCGCCCGCCGCGCCGCCCCGGGCGCCCGGATCGTCGGCATCTTCCCCGACCGCGGGGACCGCTACGCGGACAACGTCTACGACGACGGGTACTGGGAGCGGCACGCACTCGGCGCGATGCCCGCCGCGGACACCCCGGCCGAGGTCGCCGCCGGCGCCGAGGTCGCCACCTGGTCCTACGCCGCGCAGCACGGCGCGGTCCGGCCCCCGCGCCGGCTGCTCTTCGTCGAGGCGAACACCTCGGGCACCGGCGTGCTCGCCCTCGACCTGACCCGCCGGCTCGGCCTGGAACCCGTCCTGCTGACGGACACCCCGGAGCGCTACGCCGGGGCCGAGGAGAGCGGCTGCGAGATCGTGGTGTGCGACACCTCGACCGAGCGCGCCCTGCGCGAGGTGATCGGCGAGCGGTTCGCCCGCCAGGAGCTCGCGGGGATCACCACCACCAGCGACTTCTACGTCCCCGTGGTCGCCCGGCTGGCCGACTGGCTGGGGCTGCCGGGCAACCCCGTCCAGGCGATGGCCGACACCCGGAACAAGGCCCGGGTGCGCGAGCTGCTGGACGCCGCCGGCGTGGACCAGCCGCGGTTCGCGGCCGTCCGGACGGTGGCGCAGGCCGACGCGGCGGTGGAGCGGGTCGGGCTGCCCTGCGTGGTCAAGCCGGCCGACGACTCCGGCTCCAACGACGTCCTGCTCTGCCACACCCGGGAGCAGGTCCTGGCCCACGTCGAGCACGTGCTCTCCGTGGAGCTGAACGTGCGGGGCCTGCCCACCGCGCGCACCGCCCTGCTGGAGGAGTTCGTCGAGGGGCCCGAGTACAGCGTCGAGATGTTCGGCGAGGGCGGCCGGCAGGTCTGCGTCGGCATCACCGCCAAGACCGTCTCGGACGGGCCGTACTTCGTCGAGCGCCGGCACCTCTTCCCGGCCCCGCTCGCCGACGCGGACGCGGCGGCGCTGCGCGGGACGGTCGGCACCGCGCTGACCGCGCTGGGCGTCGAACTCGGTGCCACCCACACGGAGGTGCGGCTCTCCGCCCGCGGTCCGCTGATCGTCGAGGTCAACGCCCGGCTGGCCGGCGGCATGATCCCCGAACTGATCCGGCTCGCCACCGGCGTCGACCTGCTGGAGCAGCAGCTGCGCGCCGCCTGCGGCCGGCCCGTCGAACTCGCCGGCGAGCGGGAGGGCTTCGCCGGCATCCGGTTCCTGGCCGCGGACCGCGAGGGCGTCCTCACCGGGATCGGCGGCGTCGCGGAGGGCGAGCGCGTCCCCGGCGTCCGCCGGATCGTGCTCACCGCCGCCCCCGGGCGGGCCGTCCGCCCGCCGCGCAACGCCTACGACCGGCTGGGCTACGTGATCGCCGAGGGCGCCACCCCGGAGGCCGTCGTGAAGAGCCTGGACGAGGCCGAGCGGGCCCTGACCGTCGAACTCGGCCCCGCATGACCGCGCCGACGGACCCCGACCACCACCGCCCGAGAGAAAGGAGGAGCGCCATGCCGCCGCAGTCCCCGTCCCCCCGCACCGTCTCGGCCTCCATGGAGCAGATCCGCCAGGACTACGCGGAGCGGTTCCCCGGCTGGACCCAGCAGCTCATCACGCTGTTCTCCGGCAAGGCCGCGGCCGGGCAGCGGCCGCCGTGGTGGGTCACCCCGCCGATCGTCAACTGGTTCCTGACGCTCCTCCAGCTGGCCCTCGCCGTCCTCGGCAGCGCGTACGCGGTGCGGCTGCTCGGCTGGGCCTCCCTCGCCGTGCTGCCGCTCACCTGGCTGACGACCGTCAACGCCGTGCGCAAGCTCCAGATCACCTGGAGCCACCACGCGGTGCACAAGGAGGTCTCGGGCAACCGGCACGTGGACAAGGTGGTCCAGGTGGTCTCCAGCGCCGTCGCGCTGACCTCCAACTACGAGGACATCTTCGAGGACCACGTCCGCAAGCACCACAGCCGCAAGGTCTTCACCACGCTCACCGACCCCGACGCCGGCTACCTCGTCTACATGGGTTTCCGCCCCGGCACCCCGGTCGAGGAGATGCGCGCGCGGCTGCGCTGGATGCCGCTGTCGCCCCGGCTCCACCTGCCCTCGCTGCTCTACCGCGTCCGGACGAACTTCGTCACCGCCACCTGGACCAGGCGGATCGCCTCGACGGTCTGGGTCGCCCTGCTGGTCGCCCTCGGCGTCCTGATGGACGGGGCCGAGTTCACCGCCGCGTTCGTCATCCCGTGGTTCGTGCTGTTCCACTGGTCGGCGCTGTTCCAGACCATCTCCGAGCACCCCTACCTGGCCTTCGACGGGCCGCCCGCCAGCCGCGCCGACTACGTGGCCCGCACCTGGGGCCGGTTCTGCCTGGAGCCGCTGCCCGAACGCGACGCGCCCGCCCTGCGGCGGCTCGGCCAGTGGGGGCGCTGGCTGCTCCGCACGGCCCTCGTCCAGACCCCGGCCCGCTTCGGCGTCCTCGCCTCCGACCTGCCGGCGCACGACCTGCACCACGTCGTCCCCGCCGACCACGCCTGGCACCTGGCCTTCTGGCACCGGCAGACGCACATCGACGACGCCCACGAGAGCCGGATGGAGAAGCGCGAGCTGACCCTCGCCGGAGCGATCCGGCACGTGCTGCACGGCATCAGCGAGTCCCCGCTGGCCCCCGCCGAACCGCCCGCCCGAGCCGCCTGATGAGCCTGCGACAGCTCATCGCCCTGATGCCCCGCACCGACCAGCCGGAGGACCACCCCATGCACGACGCCCACGCACGGCCCGAGCCCGCCCCCGCGGGGCGGCTGCTGGTGCTCGAACCGATGTCCTCCGGGCTGACCCTGCTCGCCACCGCCCGCGAACTCGGCCTCGCCACCCTGGTGTTCTCGCACGACGCCGGTGACCGGGTGGTCCCCGAGGCGGCCCGCCAGGACGTCGACCTGCTCGTCGCCGTGGACACCAACGACCCCGAGGCGCTCGCCGAGGCCGCCGCCCGGGAGCACGCGCGGTCGCCGCTGAGCGGCGTCATCTCCGGCTCGGAGTTCTACACCGACGCGGCCGCCCGGATCGCCCACCTGCTCGGCCTGCCCGGCCTTCCGCTGGACACCGCGGAGGCCGTCCGGGACAAGACCAGGATGCGGGCGATCCTGGAGAAGGCCGGACTGCGCATCCCGCGCTACGCGCCGGTGTCCGACGCCGCCGAACTCGCGGGCGCGGCCGCCGCGGTGGGCTACCCCTGCGTCCTCAAGCCGGCCGCCGGATCCGGCAGCATCCAGGTCAGCCGGGTCGACGACGACGAGCAGCTGCGCGCCGCCTACCGGGCGATCGCCGAGGACGCCCAGTACGTCTTCGACCAGCCGGAGGACGGCCGGGCCCTGCTGGAGGAGTACCTCGACGGGCCGGAGTACTCGGTCGAGGGGTACGTCCACCGCGGCGAGGTCACCGTCGTCTCGGTGACCCGTAAACTGCTCGGCGCGGAACCGTACTTCGTCGAACTCGGCCACGTCGTCCAGGCGGACCTCGCGCCCGCCGCCCGGGCCGCGGTCGTCGCCTACACGGCGGACGCCGTCACCGCCCTCGGCATCAACCTGGGCCTCTTCCACGCCGAGGTGCGGATCACCGCGGACGGGCCCGTCCTGATCGAGGTCGGCGCCCGGCTCGCCGGCGACCGGATCGCCGAACTCATCCACCTCGCCACCGGCGTGTCGATGCGGCACATCGTCGTCGCCGCGCACGCCGGCCTCGACCGGGAGCCGGCCGACGCCACCGGGCAGCCCGTCGCGCGCTACGCCGGGGTGCACTTCCTCACCGAGCCCGGCCTGGAGGTCTTCCACCGGGCCGACGGCCTGGAGGAGGTGGAACGGCACCCCCGGGTGGTCGAACTGCGGACGTACTACCAGCCCGGTACCCCCGTCCCCCCGGCCCGCGACCTCCGCTGCCGGCTGGGCCACGTGATCTTCACGGCGGACTCGCCGGAGGAGGAGGCCGAGCTGCGGTCCTGGATCGCGGCGACCGTCCGCTCCACCTGACGGACCGACGGACCGGCGCATCGACGGACGGGCCGCCCGCGTGGGCGGCCCGTCCGGGCAACGACAAGGAGGAGCAATGGAACTGGTACTGCACGAGGTGGACCTGCCGCTGCGGCATCCGTTCGGCACCGTGCACGCCACCGTCGCCGTGCAGCAGAGCCTGATCGTCGAACTGCGGGACGGCGAGCACCGCGGCTTCGGGGAGGCCGCCGGCTTCACCTTCTTCGGGTTGTCGCTGGCCGAGGTGCGGGAGCCGCTGGAGCGGGCCCGGCGGGTGATCGAGGCGGACCGGATCGACGATCCGGCGGACTTCTGGGACCGGATGTCGAAGCTGCTCGGCAACAGCTTCTCGCTCTGCGCCCTGGACCAGGCCGCCCACGACCTGTGGGGCAAGCGCCTCGGCGAGCCGGTCTGGCGCCTCTGGGGACTGACCGCGGACCGGCTCCCGACCAGCGACTACTCGATAGGCATCGACACCGTCGAGCGCATGATCGCCAAGATGGAGGAGTTCTCCGGCTGGCCGATCTACAAGATCAAGCTCGGGACGCCCGACGACATCGAGGTGGTCCGAGCCCTGCGCCGCCACTCCGACGCGGTCTTCCGGGTCGACGCCAACACCGGTTGGACAGCCGACCAGGCCATCCGGAACGCGGCACAACTCGGCCCTCTGGGAGTGGAGTTCATCGAACAGCCGCTCCCGGTCGGCCGGTGGGAGGACCAGCGCCGGGTCCACCGGGAGTCCGAACTCCCGGTGATCGCGGACGAGAGCTGCCTCACCGAGGACGACGTCGAGCGCTGCGCCGGGGCCTTCCACGGGGTGAACATCAAGCTGACCAAGTGCGGCGGACTGACGCCCGCCCGCCGGATGATCGCGAAGGCGCGCGAGTGCGGCCTCACGGTCATGGCCGGCTGCATGGTCGAATCGACCGTCGGCATCTCCGCCATCGCCCAACTGCTGCCCCTGCTCGACCACGTCGACCTGGACGGCGCGCTCCTGCTGGACCGTGACGTCGCCCGGGGCGTCCGGGTGGAGCTCGGGCGCCCCGTCCTGCCGCGGGAGAACGGCACCGGCGTCACCTGGCTCGGCGACGGGACGCCGCGTTGACCCGAACCGCCGGGGGCGCCCCCGCCGCCGGGGCCGCCGCCGGCCGCCCGGGCCGCTGGGGCCTGCCGTCGATCGCCGGGCACGGCCGGCTGCTCGCCGCCGCGGCCGCGGACAGCACGGGGAACGGGCTGTTCCTGGCCTTCGAGGTGCTCTACTTCCTGGACCGGACCGGCCTCCCCCTGGGCCGGGTGGGCCTGGCGCTGACCCTGACGCACGTCCTCGCCCTCCCGGTGCCGGCCCTGGTCGGCACGCTGGTGGACACCTTCGACCCGCGCCGCGTGGCGGTGCTCGGGAACTGCGTCTCGGCGCTCGGCTTCGCCGGGTGCCTGGCCGCGCACTCGTTCTGGCAGGTCGTCGCGGCCGGCCTCGTCGTCCAGACCGGCATCAACACCTACTGGACCTGCAGCGGTTCGCTCGTCGCACTGGCGGCCGGACCGGGCGAGCGCACCCGCTGGTTCGGCCTGGTCCGGGCGCTGCGCAACGCGGGGATCGGCCTGGGCGGAGCCGTGTCGGCCTTCGCCGTCGGGCTCGGCGGGGTCGGCTCCGTACGGTGGCTGGTGGTGGCGAACATCGCCAGCTTCCTGGCCTCGGCGGCCCTCATCGCCACCTGGCGGCCCCCGCGGGGCGAGCGGCCGGCCGAGCCGGTCACCGACCCGGTCAGCGAGCCGGTCTGCGAGCCGGCCGCGACGGGCGGCTACCTGACGGTCCTCCGGGACGGGCGCTTCCTGCGCCTGGTGGCGGTCAACCTGGTCTTCGTGCTCGCCGCGCTGGTCCTGAACGTGCTCCTCGCCGTCTTCCTCGTCGAGGCGCTGCACCAGTCCGCCTGGACGGCGGGTCTGCTGCTGACCTGCAACACCGTCGGCATCACCGTGCTGCAGACCGCCGTGACGGGATGGGCCGAGCGCTTCGCGCGGACCCGGGTGATCGGCTGCGCCGCGCTGCTGTACGCCCTGGCGTTCGGCGTCTGCGGCGCCCTGGTCGCCGCGCCCGAAGGGGCGGTGCTGCCCGGCCTCCTGCTGGCCGTCCTGGTCTACACGCTGGCGGAGATGCTGCAGTCCCCGCTCATGGCGGACGCCGCCGTGGCCGTGGCGCCGGAGCGGCTCCGCGGGCGGTACCTGGCCCTGATCCAGTCGTCCTGGAGCCTCGGCGGAGCCACGGCTCCCGTCCTGTTCTCCACCCTGATGGCCCGCGGGCCGGTGTGGCCCTGGGTGTGCCTGGTGGCCCTCAACCTGCTGGTGCCGGCGGCCCTGATCGGCCTCGACCCGCGCGTCCCCCCGCTCCCCGCCCGAACCCCGAAGGAAGGCCGACCATGAAGAGGCTGCTGCTGATCGAAGGCAACGGAGTGGCGGGTGAGGACCTCATCGACGCCGCCCGGGAACACGGTGCGGAGGTCCACGTCGCGACGCACGAGGACCTCTACGAGAAGTACCGGCCCGAGCTGGTGGCGAAGATCGCGGGCGTGGTGCTGACGGACTTCTCGGCGCCGGACGCGGCCGTCGCCCAGCTGGCCGGCTACTGCGCCGACAACGGCGTCTCGGGCGTCATCTGCGGCTGGGAGTTCCTCTCGCCGGTCGCGACCAGGGTGGCGGCCGAAGCCGGGCTGCCCGGCAACGACCCGGCACTCGCCGACGCCTGCCGCAACAAGCGCCTGATGAGCCTCGCCTTCGAGGCGGGCGGCGTGCCCGCACCCCGCACCCTGGTGGTCGACTCGCTCGACACCGTGCTCGACCGCATCGCCGACCTGGGGCTCGCCTTCCCGCTGGTGGTGAAGCCCGCGGAGAACGCCGGATCGGTGGGCGTCACCGTCGTCGCGGCCGCCGACGGCCTCGCCGAGGCCTTCCGGCTGGCCCGGAGCCAGCCGTACGAGATCCCGCACCGCATCGCCCTCGAAACCACCGTGGTCATCCAGGAGTACGTCGAGGGGCGGGAGTTCAGCGTCGAGACGATCGTCTTCGAAGGGCGGTTCCACCACCTCGCCGTCACCGAGAAGTTCACCACCACCGGTGCCACCCGCGCCGAGACCGGACACACCACACCGGCCGACCTCGACGAGACCTCCCGCGGCGCCCTCGTCGGCGCCGCCGAACGGGCGCTCGTCGCGCTCGGATTCCGCAACGGCGTCGCCCACGCGGAACTCAAGCTCCTGCCCGGCGGCGGAGCCAAGGTCATCGAGGTCGGGGCCCGGCCGCCGGGCGACCACATCCTCAAGCTGGTCCGCCACGCCACCGGCGTCAGCGAGGCCCGCGCCTACGTCCAGGTCGCGCTGGGCGAGGAGCCCACCGTCGTCGGCGAGCGCTCCGGGGCCGCGGCGATCCGCTTCCTGGCCCCCGACCGCGCCGGCACCGTCACGCGGATCGGCGAGGTGCCGGACTCTCCCGCGGTGATCGGCAGCACCTGGTTCGTCGCCCCGGGCGACGAGGTCGAGAGCGCGCTGGACAACGCGACCCGGCTCGGCTTCGTGATGCTGGCCGCGTCCAGCGCCGCCGAGGTCAACGCGATCGCCGACGAGGTCGTCGGCGCCCTCCGGGTGGACATCGCATGACCGGCCGGTGAGCCGCGCCCCCGGGCCGGATCCCGTCCGCCCCACCCCTACCCCCCGATTTCCCCGCATCCCCAAGGAGCAACCCATGTCCTCAGCACCGCAGTTCTCCGTCATCGGCGGCGACGTCGTCAACGAGGTCCTCGACGACCCGCAGGCGATCGTCGACCTGGTGCGCCGTGCCTACGTCGCCCACGGCGAGCAGCAGAGCGTCAACCCGCCGAGCTACTTCCTGCGCTTCCCCGACCGGCCCGACTCCCGGATCATCGCCCTCCCGGCCTCGCTCGGCGGCGACTTCGGCGTCGACGGCATCAAGTGGATCTCCAGCTTCCCCGGCAACATCACCACCGGCCTGCCGCGCGCCTCCGCCGTGCTCATCCTCAACGACCACGAGACCGGCTACCCGTTCGCCTGCCTGGAGAGCTCCATCATCTCCGCGACCCGCACCGCCGCCTCGGCCGCGCTGGCCGCCGCGGAGCTGCACGCCGGACGCACCCGCCCCCGCACCGTGACCTTCTTCGGCACCGGCCTGATCGCCCGGTACATCGAGAAGTACCTGAACGGCACCGGGTTCGAGTTCGACCGGATCAGCATCTTCGACACCGACGAGCGCTACGCCGAGGGCTTCCGGTCCTACCTGGCCGGCCAGGGCCGTACCGCGGAGATCGTCGTCGTCCCGACCGCCGAGGAGGCGATCCGCAGCTCCGACCTGGTCGTCTTCGCCACCACGGCCGGCACCCCGCACGTCCAGGAGCTCTCCTGGTTCGCGCACAACCCCACAGTGCTGCACATCTCGCTGCGCGACCTGTCGCCCGAGATCATCCTCGGCTCCACCAACATCGTGGACGACGTCGAGCACTGCCTGAAGGCCGACACCTCCCCGCACCTGGCCGAACAGCGCACCGGCAACCGCGAGTTCATCGACGGCACGCTGTACGACGTGCTGACCGGCAAGGTCCGGCCGGGCACCGACCGGCCACTGGTGTTCTCCCCGTTCGGCCTCGGCGTCCTCGACCTCGCGGTCGGCAGCACCGTGTACCGCGAGGCCCGGCAGCGCGGCCTCGTCGCCCCGGTCGAGAACTTCTTCCACGACCTCGCCCGCCACGCCTGACCGATCGGAGAACCGAACACCGTGGACCAGCCCGTCGTCCTCATCGCCGACCCCCTGCCCGCCGAGACCGTCGCCGGGCTGGGCCCCGGGTTCGACGTCCGGCACTGCGTCGGGGCGGACCGCGCTGCCCTGCTCGCGGCCGTCCCGGCCGCCGACGCCCTGATCATCCGCAGCGCCACCCGGGTCGACCGGGAGGTGATCGAGGCCGCACCCCGGCTGCGGATCGTCGCCCGGGCGGGAGTCGGGCTCGACAACGTCGACACCGCGGCCGCGGCCGCGGCCGGCGTGGCCGTCGCCAACGCGCCGGAGTCCAACACCACCAGCGTGGCCGAGCTCGTCGTCGGCCTGATCATCGCCTCGCTGCGCCGGATCCCGGCGGCGACCGCCTCGGTCCGGGCCGGCGAGTGGCAGCGGGCCGCGTTCGGCGGGACCGAACTCGCCGGCAAGACCGTCGGCATCCTCGGGTTCGGCCGGATCGGCCGCCTGGTGGCCCGCCGGCTGGCCGCCTTCGACATGCGGATCGAGTGCCACGACCCCTACGTGAGCGCCGAGGCCGCCGCCGAACACGGCGCGCACGCCGTCCCGCTGGACGAGCTGATGCGCAACGCCGACGTCCTCACCGTCCACCTGCCGCGTACCCCGGAGACGGTGGGCATCGTCGGCGACGCCGAACTGCGCCTGGCCAAGCCCGGGTTGCTGGTGGTGAACACCTCGCGCGGCGGCATCGTCGACGAGGCCGCGCTCGCCCTGGCCCTCAAGGAGCAGCGGATCGCGGGCGCCGCCCTGGACGTCTTCGAGATCGAACCGCCGCTCGGCTCGCCCCTGGTGGGCCTCGACACCGTGCTGGCCACCCCCCACATCGGGGCCGGGACGAGGGAGGCGCAACTGCGGGCCGGCCAGGACGCCGTCCGCGCCGTCCGCGCGGCCCTGTCCGGCGGGCCAGGAGCCGCCGGCCGCTGACCGCGGCGAGCCGCGGGCCCCGGTGCGGGCTCGGGCTCGTTGCGGGATCAGGCCCGGTGCGCGGGCACCTTGAGCAGGTCGCGCACCGAGGCCGAGGGGAGGTAGCAGCGCAGCAGGGACAGGCCGATCCGGGGCAGGTCCGCCTCGTCGCGGTAGAGCAGGTACATCGGCTCGTAGCGGGGCTGGAACTTCGCCTTGAAGGCGTGCAGGGAGCGGAAGCCGTAGTAGGGCTCCATGGCGCCGCCCAGCTGGTCGAGGATCCGGTCCAGGACGGTGGGGCTGTCGGCGGTGCCGGTGCGGGCCAGCGGAGCGCCGGACAGCGAGAGGAAGCGGGCGCCGTCCTCGCGCAGGGCCAGGCAGCTGGAGGCGATCATGAACTCGACGACCGGGCGGAAGCCGTCCCGGCGGCGCATCATGTCCAGCGTCCAACCGCGCGGCGAGGCGTCCTCCCCGTACACGGGCATCCAGGACGTCACGCCGTGGATGTGGTCGTCGGCGTCCATCGCGAGGCCGACCCGCATCCGGGGGTCCAGCGCCTCCTCCACCCCGCCGAGGGTGAAGCCCATCTCCGGCAGGCCCTTGTCGCCGACCCACTCCTCGGAGATCCCCCGGACCTGGGACTGGATCTGCCGGGGCTGGTCGGCCAGGGCGACCAGGCGGAACTCGACGCCCTCCTTCCGGGCCCGGTTGAGCGCGGTGCGCACGTCCTGCCAGGCCTTGCCGCGGAACTCCAGGTCCGGCAGCTCGATCACGGTGTCCTCGGCCACCTGGGCGGCCCGCCAGCCCAGGCGGTCGGTGACGGCCGCGGTCTCCTCGCCGGCCGAGAACAGGCAGGGCACCAGGCCCGCGCGGTCGCACATCTCGGCGAAGCCGGTGATCGTCGCGGCCCGGCCCGGCGCGGCGCCGACCGGGTCGCCGAGCGCCACCGCCACGCCCGCGTGCGTCCGGTAGGCGATGTACCCCTCACCGTCGCCGTCGGTCCCGGCCGGGGCGCCCCCGGCGGGTGCGTTCCCGGGGGACGCGCCCCCGGCGGGGCCGGTCCAGGACGGGACGTCCCGGGGCGGTCCGTTCCCGGACGGGCCGCCGCCCCGGGTGAAGAAGTAGGAGTTGTCCGGCCAGGTGGTCATCCAGGACAGGTTGCCGCCGCCCCGGCGCATCAGCAGGTCCGCGGCCTGCTCCTGCGGAGCGGCCTCCGCCGCGGGGGCCGGCCGGCCGGCGCCGGGGGAGCCGCCCGCCGCGGTGCCGCCCGCCGCGGTGCGGCCGGCCCCGGAACGGTGCGGCAGCCAGCGGTGCGGCCGCCGCGCCTGGAACGCCTCCCGGCCGACGAGCAGGACCAGCAGCTCCGCCGTCCACAACACGGCGGTGGGGACGAAGACGGCCGCACCGGTGACGGTCACCTGCTCGCCGAGGATCTTCCCGATCACGTACACCACGGCCACGACCAGGCCCAGCAGGGCGTTGACCAGACAGAGCAGCACCGTCCACTGCCAGGAGAGCCGGCGCCCCTGGCGCAGCCCGTTGACCAGCAGTGCGATCAGGGCCACCGAGATCAGGACGTTCCAGGCCGATCCGCCCTGCCCCGCGGTGTCGCCGAGCGGGCCGCGGCTCGGCGACAGCCGGACCACCACCAGGATCGTCGCGATCAGCACCAGGCCGGCCACCGCCAGCAGCCGCCACTCCCGGCGGCTGAGGTGCCCGGAGGTCGGATGCGCGCCGGGCACCCTCAGCCAGTGCGTGGCCAGCAGGCCGCCGGCGACGGCGAGCGCGTGCTCCAGCTCGACCAGACCGCCGACGTAGAGCAGCCACACCCCGACGTAGGCGATCAGGCCCAGGCGCAGTCGCTGGCGCCACGGCGAGGCCAGGGCCGCCGACACCACCGCCCCGGCGCACAGCGCACCCGCCGAGAGGCCGACGTCCAGGGCGTGCGACTGCTCGACGGCCCAGGACCAGCCGGTCCGGCGCAGCACCAGCAGGAGCAGCGCGGCCAGCAGGACGGCGCCGAGCTGGCCGGCGACGGTGACCGCCGCGGCCCACCGCGTGCCGAGCCGCGACTCCGCCAGCCCGACCAGCAGCGCCGCCCCGAGCAGTACCAGCAGGTAGTCGACGGGGGTGGCGCACAGTACGGCGCCGGTCACCGGGGTCCACCAGCGGCCCGCCTCGAACGACGGCAGTCCGTAGGCCACGTCCGGGTACCAGGAGCGGTCGGACACCGAGTGCCACAGGCCGCCGACCGCCAGTCCGGTCACCAGGATCACCGCGCACACGGCGACGGTGAAGGGGAACCGCCGGACCGTGGCGGCCGCGGCGGTGCGGGCGGCACGGACCCGCTGCGGTTTCGTCTCTCCGGGCACCTCGCACCTCCGCAACGGCGGGGCCGGTCCGGTCCGGGCCCCGCTCGGGGAGGGCCCCGGAACCTCCCGGCCAGTCTATGGGGATTCGGTGGCCGGGGCCGGGCGGCGGCTCCCGGGTGCCGGTGGGCCCGCCACTCCGATGTTGTCATTGACAACATCGGGGTGGGGTGGCAGCCTGGCGACATGAGCACACGCCCCCGGGCCTGGACCGCCGCGGACCTCCCTCCGCAGACCGGCCGCACGATCGCCGTCACCGGCGCCACCAGCGGAATCGGCGCCGTCACCGCACGGGAACTCGCCGCGGCGGGCGCCCACGTGGTGCTGGCCGTCCGGGACACCGGCCGGGGCGAGGCGCTCGCCCGGACCCTGCCCGGGAGCACCGAGGTGCGGCGGCTCGACCTCGCGGACCTCTCCTCGGTGCGCGCGTTCGCCGCCGGCTGGCAGGGCCCGCTCGACGTCCTGGTGAACAACGCCGGCGTCATGGCGATCCCCGAGGCCCGCACCGTCGACGGCTTCGAGATGCAGTTCGGGACCAACCACCTCGGCCCGTTCGCCCTGACCAACCTGCTGCTGCCGCACATCACCGGACGCGTCGTCACCGTGGCCTCCAACGCGCACCGCAGGCCGGGGGTCGACATCGACTTCGACGACCTCGACTCCCGGAACTCCTACCGCCCCTGGCGGGCTTACCAGCAGTCCAAGCTGGCCAACCTGCTGTTCACCCGCGAGCTCCAGCGGCGGCTCACCGCGGCCGGATCCCCGGTGACCGCGCACGCCGCCCACCCCGGCTACGCCGCCACCAACCTCCAGAGCGGTGCCGCCGGTTCCGGACAGCGCCTGATGATGGCGATCGCCAACCGCGTGATCGCCCAGTCCGAGCAGCAGGGTGCGCTGCCCTCCCTGTACGCGGCCACCCAGCCGCTGCCCGGCGCCAGCTACACCGGCCCCGACGGGCGCGGCGAGCTGCGCGGCTACCCGGCCCCGGCCCGGCTCAGCCCGCGCGCCCTCGACGACGCCGCGGCCCGCCGGCTGTGGGACGTCTCGGAGGAGCTCACCGGTGTGCACTTCCCCGACCTCGCGGGTCGCTGACCGGGGTGCACGCCCCCGGCCTCGCGGGTCGCCGACCGGCCGCTCAGTCGTTCTGCCCGCCGTCGCTGCCGGGCACGGCGGGCTTGGGGAGGTTCCGCTGACCGGTGACGCCGGTGGCCGGAACGCCACCTCCTGCCCGGATCGGTCGGGTTCCGACACCGTGCGCACAGGTTCGGACGATTCGGTGCCAGTACGCGACACCCTGTCTCGAAACAGCCGGAAGTGCGGTGGGATTGCCCGAAATTACCACCACCACTGAGGCAGCTGAGGTCGGCATGACACAGGCGGGCGGGACGGCGGACGATCCGGCCAGAACCGGCAGGGGCACATCGGAGATCGCCGAGGAACGGTGCCGGGGGCTGCTGGAGGCCGCGCCCGACGCCATGGTCATCGTCGACGACACCGGGACGATCAGGCTCGTCAACGCCCAGACGGAGGCGCTGTTCGGCTACCGGCGCGAGGAGCTCCTCGGGCGGCCGGTCGAACTGCTGGTGCCCGGCCGGTTCCACGCGCACCACGTCCGGCACCGCGAGCACTACGCCGCCAACCGCCAACTGAGGCCCATGGGCGCCGGGTTGGAACTGCACGGACTGCGCAAGGACGGCACCGAGTTCCCCGTCGAGATCAGCCTCAGCCCGCTGGAGACCGTCGACGGCCCGCTGGTCTCCGCCGCCGTCCGCGACGTCAGCGAACGGAAGGCCGCGGAGCAGCGGATCAACGAACTGGCCGGGCTGGTCGAGTCCTCCCAGGACGCCATCCTCGCCATCACCCTCGACGGCGACATCACCTACTGGAACGCCGCCGCCCACCGGCTCTACGGGTACACGTCCGCCGAGGCCGTCGGCTGCCACGTCAGCCTGCTGGCGCCGCCGAACCGGCGCGACGAGGTCGGTGCCGTCCTCGACCGGCTGCGCGGCGGGGAGAAGGCCGAGCACTTCGGCACCCTGCGGGCCACCCGGCTGGGCCGGCTGCTGGACGTCGACGTCACGCTCTGGCCCACCCGCAGCGCCGACGGCCTCGTCACCGGTGCGTGCGCCATCATCCGCGACATCAGCGACCTCAAGCGGGTGGAGGCCGAACTCACCGCGCTCTACGAACAGCAGCGGCACATCGCGCTCACCCTCCAGCGCAGCCTGATGGGCACGCCCCCCGCCATCCCCGGCCTCGCCACCGCCCACCGGTACCGGCCCGCCACCCAGGGCGCCGGCGTGGGCGGCGACTGGTTCGACCTCATCCCGCTCGGCGCCGGCCGGGTGGGGATCATGATCGGTGACGTGATGGGCCGCGGCCTTGAGGCGGCCGCCGTCATGGGCCAACTGCGCTCCGCCGCCCACGCGCTGGCCGCGGTCGGGCTGGAGCCGTGGCGGCTGATGCAGGCCCTGGACACCTTCGTCGCCGGCCTGGACGTCCCCGACCAGATCGTCACCTGCTGCTACCTCGTCATCGCCCCGGACACCCGGGAGGTGACGGTCTGTTCGGCCGGCCACCTGCCCGTGCTGGTCACCGCCCCCGGCGAACCGGTCCGGGGGCTGGACGCCCCCGTGAGCGCCCCGCTCGGCGTCGGCGGCGTGCCGCACCAGCAGAACTCCGTCGTCCTGCCGCCCGGCACCACGCTCGCCCTCTACACCGACGGCCTGATCGAGACCCCCGGAAGCGACATCGAGCAGCGCCTGACCGACCTGACCGCGATCCTGGGCGGCGCCCTCACCGGCGGCGACGACCTGGAGGCCGCCGCCGACCACGTCCTCGGCCTCGTGCTCCCGGACGCCGCCCAGCACGACGACGACGTCACCCTGCTGTTGGCCCGGCTGCCGAGGGCGCCCCTCGCCTCCGCCGCGATCGACCTGCCGGCCATCACCGCCTCCGTGCCCGAGGCCCGGTCCTTCGTCGGCAAGGTGATCGCCTCCTGGGGCGGGTCCGACCGGGCCGCGGACGCCCAACTCCTCACCTCCGAGCTGGTGGCCAACGCCGTCCAGCACGCCGAGGGCCCCGTCCGGCTGAGCCTCTACCGGCACACCTGCGAACTCGCCGTGGAGATCGCCGACCGCAGCCCGCAGGTGCCGCACCCCCGGCTGGCCGAGAAGGACGCCGAGTCCGGCCGCGGCCTGTTCCTGGTCAACGCCCTCGCCGACAGCTGGGGCGTGCGCCCCGCCGTCGAGGGCAAGACGACCTGGTTCACCCTCTCCCAGACCCCGACGGACACGCCGCCGAACGGCTAGGGCGCCGCGGACCTAGCGCGAGCCGGGCCGGACCTCCCGATTCCAACCGGCCGGTTGGGTGCTCCGTATCCTGGCCGCATGGCATGGGACACCGCTAGGACGAAGGCGCTGCTGCTCGACGCCGCCGTGGACGAGTTCGCCGCGTACGGGCCCGAGGGCGCGCGGATCGATCGCATCGCGGCCGCGGCCGGGATCAACAAGGAACGGATCTACCCCTACTTCGGCGGCAAGCGGCAGCTCTTCGCCGCCGTCGTCCAGCGCGAGTTGGAGCAGCTCGCGGCGGCGGTGCCGATGGAGGACGAGGCGACCGGCCGGGCGCCGGACCTGCCGGAGTACGCGGGGCGGGTGTTCGACTACCACCTCGCCCATCCGCACCTGCTGCGCCTGCTGCAGTGGGAGGCCCTGTGCGGCGACGCCGCCTCGCCGGTCGCGGGTGAGGAGCTGCGGGCCGCCCACTACGCCGAGAAGGTCGCCGCCGTCTCCCGTGCGCGCGGGGAGGGGGCGCGATCCGCGGGTGCCCCGCTGCCGCCCGAGGAGCTGCTGTACGCCGTCGTGGCGCTGGCCGGCTGGCAGTTCACCGCGCCGCAGCTGGTCCGGATGATCACCGGCCGGACGGCCGACGAGGACCCGGCCGGCCGGCGGGCCGCCGTCGTGGACATGGTGCGCCGGCTCGCGCTCTGATCCCGCTGCAGGGCTCTGATCCTGCACGCCCCGTCTCGCGCGCCGGTCCCGCGCGCTTCGATCCCTCGCGACCCGATTCCAACTGACTGGTTGGAAACGGGTCGCGTTCGCGCTAATCTCCAACTCGTCAGTTGGAGATTTCTGTGCAAGGAGCCCGACCATGACGGTCACGTCCGCACGCCCGAACGCCGCCCTCGTCCTCATCGAGTTCCAGCGCGAGTGGCTCGACCCCGAGCACGGCCGCCTCAACCACCTCGTCGAGGACCGCGACCTGCTCGACACCGCGGTGCGCGGCGCCGCCGCCGCGCTGGCCGCCGCCCGTGCGCACGGCGTGCCCGTCGTGCACGTGCCGCTCCTCCTCGCCCCCGGCGCGCCGGAGCTGCAGAGCTGGACCCCGGCGCGCCTCGGCCTGCGCGCGGCGATCCCCGCGGCCGGCACCTGGATCCAGGGCAGCCCCGGCGTGGAGTTCGCCGACGGCTTCCACCCGGCTCCCGGTGAGCCGGTGGTGCGCGGCCGCGCGGGCGCCAGCGCCTTCGCCGGATCCTCCGACCTCGACCTGATCCTGCGCCGCCTCGGCGTCACCGACCTCTACCTGGCGGGCTTCGCCACCCACGTGTGCGTGGAGTCGACCCTGCGCGAAGCCCACGACCGCGGCTACGGCGCCCACGTCATCCACGACGCGTGCGCGGCCTTCACCCGCGTCCAGCAGGACCACGTCCGCGCCCACGTGATCCACCACTTCGGCGCCGAGACCGACGCCGCCGCCTTCGCCGCACACCTCGGCACCCCGGTCGCCGGCCCCTGCCGGTGAGACGCCCGACTAAGCGGTCCCCGCCGGCAGGGTCGCGGGTGCGGCGTCCTGGGGCGCTCCGGTCGGGCGGACGGCCCTCGTCATGGGGCGGGATCGACGAGGCGGGCAAAGGTCTGATCGATCCCCGACTCCCTGCAGCTGTTCAGGACGGCCAGATGAGTGTGCACGGCCTGCCTCGCCTTCTCGTCGGGAACGCTCCCGCCGAACCAGATCTGGGGATCGTCCTCGGTCATCGCCAGGACCTCGAAGGCCATCGGCTTCAACAGCTCGTTCTCGTTCTCCCTGACGACCTGGCGGGCCTGCCCCCAGTCCGGCGTGGAGAGAAATCGGCGGAATGCGATCATGGTGTCGTCGATCCATTCTATGGACATCTGAAAAATCTCCCAACGGCCGAGGTTGTGGGAACGTTTCCCATCGTTGCGGATCAGCCCCGATCCAGCTCGACGGGGTGCCTATTCATGACGTTGTTGGTGTGACCATCGGCGTCGATTATTTCATCGGTCTGGAGGATATCTGCCGATCTTATTGAACGGTCGGCGTTATTGCGGTCGAGGTATCTCTTGATCCATTCGGAGGCGATATTGACGGTGATTCCCGCCGGTATCGTCAGTGCTATGGTCAACAACTGGACGCCGTCGCCTCTGTGTTCGATCTTCGACGCGCTCAGGCCCACGCCGTTATCGGATACGGGCGCGCGCGTGTCGCCCGCCGCGCCGGCATCCTTCTCGATGGCGGCTTTGAGGCGCTCCGCGGCTTGCGTATCCGAGAGTTTCACCTTGAGTCGGTAGCTCATCGTTCTTCCTCATCGCTCAGGCGGACCGCCGCCCGGTCGTTTTCGCCTTCGGGTCGCCCACGACGAACCAGGGGGACCACCAGGCGGGGTCCGTCGGGTACGCCTCATCGCTCCCCGGGATGAGGGCTTCGACGTCGCGCTCGCGCACCCTGCGACGCATCGTCTGTTGCGCCCAGGCGACCGCCGGACCGACCGTGAGCGGCCGGTCGGGTGCCGGCCACGGACGGTTCGGGCCCGTCCCGCAGAGAGCGGAAACGAAGAGGTCTGCGAAGAGCAGGCCGGCTTCGTCCGGAACGGGGGCCAGACTGACGACGGCGGCCCGGGCCCCGGTCGCGACGATGAGCTGGCGGACGACTCCGAGGAACTCGTTGTTCTCCCTCTGGGAGAAGTCGCCCGTGCTGCATCCGGTCAGGAGGACGACGTCAGCGCCGAACCTGCGTCCGGGAACGCTGAGCAGGTCCGTGGGCCGGGTCCAGGTGCCGTCTAGGGAGAGCAGTAGTCCGTGGGGCTCGGCATGGCATGCCAGATGGAGGAGGCCGACGTCGCAGCCGCCAGTCAGGAACTGTTCACAGTGCGCGGTCACGAAGCAGGCGGACCCGGGCTCGTCGGAGAAGAAATCGCGCCTGGTGATCTCCACTTCCCGGTCGACGAGGCCGAGGGGTTTGTAGTCCCCTCCGTTGCACGCCACGCCGAGGTAGGCGGCCTTCCGCTCGACCTGCATCGCGTACGGGGCGTGGGTGCGCAGATGGCGCAGGACGCCGGCTGCCGGAACGACCGACACGGTGTAGCGCTCGCCGAGCGTGCGGTCGGGCGCGGAGGGAGCGGGGGCGGGCAGCAGGTGCCACGGAAGGCCGATGAGGAGGGAATCGGGGGAGATGATCAGTGTGTCGATCCTGTCCGTGAGCGGACCGATCAACTGCTCTGTGGGGGGAAACCCTCTGCCGTGCAGATCGTCGCCCTCGCGGCCGGCAGCCACGGCCGCATCGACGGCAGCCGTGGTGATGCCTGCCGCGACCTCGACGGTCACGCCGGTGCGGGTCACGGTGGAGCGCAGGGGAGTTCCGTCGTGCCACCGGTAACTGAGGTAGGCCTCCCCCGGGGTCAGGAGCGCCTGGAGCTCATCGGGGCCCACGGGAGGTGAACTGAGCAGCTCAACCCGCTCCGGCTCGTCGTGGTAGAGGCGTTGGAACCGATCGGCGACCTGGTGGTCGAGCGCGTTCAGGCCGTCCTGCTGCAGCTGCAGTTCCTCCTCCATCGCTGGCAGCCGACTGGAGAAGTGCCCTCCGATCAGTGCTCCGGCGATCACCAGCTCGAGATCGTCGCGTTCCCGTGTCAGGTTCTGCCGGCGCGTCATCAGCTCCGACAGCGTGACGTCGTCCGCCGCGACGGAGGTCCAGGTCTCGTCCTGAAGGTGCTGGTCCTGGAACGAGCGCGCCTTCGGAGCCTCGCTGAGCAGCCAGACCAGCTCGTCCCACACCCGGCGGTCACTCACGGACGCAGCCGATCTGATCGCCTTGCCGGCGAGGATGCGAGCACCGTCGGCCACGACGGTCCGGTCGTTGATCTCGCGCTCACTAGGCGCTCGCAGGCTAGGCCGAGCCTGCTCGTACCTCTTCAGGGCCTCGACGGCCGTGTACATCCACTCGTCGCCGCCGGCCTGTGCCAGCGTGACCGCCAGCCCGAAGCTGGCTGCCGCCGCCTCTACGGGGCGGTCTGCATGAGTGAAGGACTCCGCCGCCCGACGGAGCAGGGGGAGGCGGCGCGGATCCGGTGCGCCGCCGGGCCTCTGCGGCCGTAGTACCTGTCCCGCCACGAATTCCGCCATGCCGGCCCCCCACCAGTCGCCGGCGGCTTCGAGATCCTCAACGGCTTTCAGGCACGTCGAATAGCACGTCTCGCGGTACTCCGGACGCGCCAAGCCGAGGAGGCTGTACTCGTACGCGGCCTGGTACCTGGACCGCCCTGCCTCGCCCACCTGGCCGACGGCCTCGAACAGCCCGGCCGCGCGCTCGTACTCCCTCGCGCGTTCGATCCGCAGGTCGAGCAGGGCAGTCAAACCTCCGGACCGCACGGCGCTCTCGTCGGCGTTCTGGCCAAGACTCCGGGCCCGCTGATACCGGCACTGCGCCTCCATGCGGGTGTCTCCGGCATCCGCGTACTCGTTCGCGATCTCGAGGAACCTGTCCGCACAGCCGCCGAGAGTGACGCGCAGTCCGTCCAGGGCCTGTCGTGCGAGGTCTTCGGAGGCCGGAAGGCTACGGGCCAGGGTGAGCGCGATGTCGTACTCGTGGGCGGCTTCGCCGAACTCGCGCAGAATCCGAAGATTGTGCGCGAGAGCAAGCCTGAAGGTCGCCTCGGTGTCCCGGTCGCCCAACTGTCCGACGACGGCTGCGGCCCGCCGCGCCGGATCGACGGCTCCCGTGGGATCCCCCGCCGCCAGCCTTTCCTGCGTCTGGTACCGAAGCGCCACGAGCCGGAGCTTCAGCAGCTGTGGGCTGACTGTGTCCTCGGTTGCGGCAATGAGCCCATCGCTGAGTTCGGTTCCAGTCCATTGGCCGATGTCGGCCAAGACCTCGAGCTTGGCCGCGGAGGCTTCGAGCGCGCCGAACTTGTCTCCGCACGAGGAGAATCGTCTGATGGCCCGGTCGAACCACCAGAGGCTGTCCTCGTGCCGGTCCCCGATGGTCAGCGCGTGCCCGCAGCCGAGAAGTGCTTGGGCTGCAGGGGATGCGAGCCCTTCCTGCTCCAGAATCTCGGCCGCACGGCTGAGCTGTTCGAATGCGGCACTACCGCGCCCCAGCTGGAGCAGGAGTCCGCCCAGCTCGAATCGCGCCGCAGCTTCCGCACCCCGGTTGCCTGCCTCAGTAAAACCCTGGGCGACTTCCGAAAGATCTCGAAGTAATTGATCCGCATGCATAGTATGCGCACTTACATGTGTATCCGTGGAAGGTCGGTGAATCTGGACCGATCGCGACCGTGGGAGGGGATCGGCCATCGGAGGTTTCACCGCAATTCTTACCTTCTCAGGCTATCCACATGTGCCACAACAATCCAGATCCTTCCCGGCAGCTCAGCGGCAACTCGAGGGGCTAAGGCCTTGTCCTATGTGGTGATCTTCGGCAGTCGTCTGTGGCAGGTGATTGACGGCGGCGAGGTCACAGAAGGCCGGGTAGCGTAGGTGGTCGCGTTCGTAGCGGCGGGCGATGCGGCGGTAGCCGGTGAGCCAGGCCATGATCCGCTTGATCACCCAACGGGGGCGGCCCAGGGTCTGGCTCGACTCGACGCCCTTGCGGCGATCCGGGGCAGGATCTGCTGCCTGCGGAGCCATCTCCGCAGTTCGGGGCTGTCATAGGCTTTGACTGCGCGGACCTTGCGGGGGCGGTAGTGCCGGCCCCGTTCCGGGACGTGTTTCATTTGGAGGGCTTGGACCAGCGGCATCAGACCGTGCTGGTCGTGGACGTTGCCGGCGGAGATGCCGACGACGGGGGGGGCGGGCCGCCACGGTCAGACAGGACGTGCACCTTGGAGCCGGGTTTGCCCCGGTCGACGGGGCTGGGACCGGTGTGGTCACCCCTTTTCGCGCGGACGTGCACCGAGTCGACGATCACCCGCGACATGTCGAGCAACTCGAGTTCGAGGCCGTAGACTCGGCCGGGTGATCTTCTGGCGGGGCACGTTTTCGCCACCGGGGAGTGGGTGCGGCTGCAGGGCGGGCCTGCCCGGTAGGAGCGCGCTGGTCGCTCTCGGTAGGCCGACGGCTTCTCGCCGTCCTGCCGCAGCGGAGCGGGGCGGTGGGTTGGTGGGGTGCCGGGCCCGGTGAATAGGGTGGGGGCGATGCTGTCGGCCCGTACCCGTGGAGAATGCGATGACTTCGAGCCCCGCCCCCGACGACGGCCTCCTTCCGATCGGGGTCATCGGGCTCGGTGACATCGCGCAGAAGGCGTACCTGCCGGTGCTGGGCAGGCTGCCGGGGCTGGACCTGCGGTTGATGACCCGGGACGGCGCGAAGCTGGACCGGATCGGTGACGAGTACCGAGTGCCGGCGCAGGCGCGGTTCACCGGTCTGGACGAGCTGATCGGCAGCGGGATCCGGGCCGCCTTCGTGCACGCCGCCACCGACCAGCACGTGCCGATCGTCGAGCAGCTGCTCACGGCCGGCGTCGACGTCTACGTCGACAAGCCGCTCGACTACACCCTCGACGGCGCCCGCCGGCTGGTCGACCTCGCCGACCGGACGGGCCGCTCGCTGATGGTCGGCTTCAACCGGCGCCACGCGCCCGGCTACTCCCAGGCCCTGGAGCGCCCGCGCGACCTGATCGTGCTGCGGAAGAACCGCGAGGGCCTCCCGGAGGCCGCCCGTACGCTCGTCTTCGACGACTTCATCCACGTCGTCGACACCCTGCGCTTCCTCCTCCCCGGCGAGATCGAGCACGTCGACGTCCGCTCCCGCGTGCGCGACGGCCTGGTCGACCACGTCGTCCTCACCCTCGCCGGGGACGGCTTCACCGCGCTCGGCATCATGAACCGCCGCTCCGGCTCCACAGAGGAGGTCCTGGAGGTCTCCGGCGGCGACTCCCTGCGCGAGGTCCACAACCTCGCCGAGGTGGTCGACCACCGCGGCCAGCCCACCGTCCGCCGCCGCGGCGACTGGGTCCCGGTGGCCCGCCAGCGCGGCATCGAGCAGGTCGTCCTCGCCTTCCTGGACGCCGTCCGCACCGGCAAGACCCTCGACGCCCACGACGCGCTGCGCACCCACGAGCTGTGCGAGCACGTCGTGGCCTGCATCGAGGCGGCCTGACGGGGAGGTGTGCGGTCAGGGTCGGCTCAGCGCTGCGTCAGGTGGGGGCCGATGTAGCCGATGTAGATGCGCCCGGATCCCGAGCAGTCGTCGTAGAAGTAGATCCGGAAGCCGTTCGCCCCGGTACCGAGCCTGAGGTGGGCCATCGGCGCGTGGCCCTCCGGGAGGACGTCCCGGGGGAGGGGGAGCAGCCTGCCGAGGTAGGTCTTCTCGGAGACGCCCATGGTGATGCGCCGGTCGGCACGGGCCACCTTCCCCGGGGGGAAGGCCTGACTGCCGGGCGGGGTGTGCTCGCACCACCAGGTGAAGTCGCCGGGCACCCGGCCGCGGACGGCTTCCTCGGCGTACTCCTGAAGGGCCACCAGGCCGTCCCAGCCGGTCCGGACCGGCTTCAGGGATCGGCCGGTGCGGTCGAGGGCCTCGGTGGCGCGCCGGTCTCCGGTGAACTCGATCAGCGGCAGCTCGTCGAGCCTGTCCAGGAGCTCGGTGAACGTCTTCGGGGGCTCCGGGTCGTTCGTGGCCCGCGGCGGCGGGAGCGTCCAGAGGAGGAGGTCCTCTCCGTGCTTGGTGGTGAACGGCACCGATCGGAGCTGACCGAAGGACCGACGGGACCTGTGATCGGCCGCCGCCTCGACGAACGCGTCCTCCGAGAGCCCGAATTCGAACGCCCGTGGTTCGGCGCCGTGCACGGCCGGCCGGCCGACCTGATCGAGGATCCGGGCGGCGGTGATCAGGCCCTCGCCGCTCATGCCCGACGAGGAGAGCGTGACCGCACCGACGTGGACGGCCAGGCGGAGGGAGAGGAAGTGCCGGGGTGAGCGCCGGTTGTGGCTGGCGAGGATGCTGTCGAAGCCCTCGACGACTCCCGCCACGAGCCGACCGGGCGGGAGGTCGCCGGTCAGCAGGATGATGAAGCCGTCGCCGGTGTTTTCGATGATCAGCTCGTCGAGGGGGACTCCGAGCGTCGTGAGCACCTGGTCGGTGATCGAGGCGGTCGTCCGGTGAGCCGACACCTGCCGGGTCGCCTCCATCCCGCCCAAGCCGCGGATGTTGAGCGCGAGGATGAGGATCTCCGGGAGCTCGTCCGCATCCTCCCCGGCCGCCGCGCTCGCGGGCGTCGTCTGCCCGAACGGGAGCTCGTCGGGGTCGACGGGGCGGGTCCCGGTGTCCTCCGGGTCCACCTGGCGGGTCCCGGTGGCCTCGGGGTCGACGGGATCCGGCTCCGGGGCGTCCGGGCGGACCTCGACGGCGGGGAACTCGCCCACCACGACGGGGGACCGGTCGAGGTACGCCGACACCTCCCGCCGGACCAGCTCCTGCACCGCCGTGATGTCCTGGCGGCTCTGGCCGCCGATGAGGGCCTCCCGGACGCCGGGGCGGAACCGGAACGCGTACCCGGTCAGGTCGGTGCCGGGCGGCAGGTCGGCCCAGGGGAGGAAGAGGCCGCCGAGTGCCACCTCGGCCAGGTGCCCGTGGTCGGAGCCCGGGAGCATGGCCCGCCGCACCAGGGTCATCACGGGCAGGGTGAGGGGTACGGCGGCCAGGTAGCCGGCCAGCTGCCGGGCGACGGGGGAGGCCGCGGAGTCGAAGCGCCGCAGCGCGTCGTCCGCGGTGGGCGGCCACCGGTCCCCGGGCGGGGGCGCGGGGTCGGTGGTGCCGTCCGGCCGCCCGACGAGCAGGCAGGCGGTCCGGGTCCACCGGCCGCTGCCGGCGACGAGCGAGGCCAGTGCCGCGACGGAGGACGGCGTCGGGGAGACGACGGGGACGGGCACCCGGTCGTCCGGCCCGGTCCGGCGGCCGGTGACCCGGCGGCGGCCCTGTTCGGCCTTCTGCCAGGTGCGGTTGGGGGCGCCCGGGCGGGGGGTGCGGACGAGGCGGCCCTCGGGGCGGACGGCGCCGCGGTCCCAGAGCCGGCGGGGCAGGACGTCCACGATCGCGACCGGGCCGCCGGCCGCCCAGCGGCTCAGCACCGCGGCCAGGCCGGGACCGGTCCAGCCCGGGCCCGTCAGGTCGGAGAGGACCAGGATCAGTCGGCGTCCGGAGGGGTCCGTGACGAGGGCGGGGCTGCTCGGCGGGCCGCCGGGTGTCCGGGCGACGGTCGGTGCCCCGTCGGCGCCGGTTCCGCCGAGGTGCCAGGTGCGGACGGTGCGGAAGACCCCGGTCTGCCGGAAGGCCCGGACGAGTTCGGTCACCACGTCGTGCCAGAGCACCATGGTGGGGTGGCCGTCCACGACGACGGCGAGGTCCAGCCACCGCTCCCGGGCCGGGCGCAGGACGGGCGTCGGCACCCGCCGTTCGACGGTGGCGTCGACGGTGGCCGGCTCGTCGAGGTCGGGCCGGCCCGAGTGGACCGTCCCGCGGGCGAGCGGTCGCAGGGCCCGCATCACGCCGAGGGCGTCGTCCAGCGCGGGGGCCCGGCGGACCAGGACCGACTCGCCGGCGAGCTCCACCCCGGTACGGGCCCGGTTCTCCGGATCGTCGCGGTAGAGGAGTCCGGCGGGCGCCGCGGTCCGCTCCCGGCCCCGGTGCCGCGGCTCGTCCGTCGCGGTGGCGGCGGCGCCGCCGGGGGCGGCGTCCGGGAGGCCGGTCACGGTGCCGTCGATCATCGTGGCGAGCCAGAGGACGTCGGCCAGCTCCTCGGGGCCGGCCTCGGCCCCCGCCGCCCGGAGCGCCCGGAGCAGACCGTCGATCACGAGGCGCCCGTCACGGCGTCACGGGCCCGTTCAGCCGCTGGAGCACGGTGTCGAGGAAGCGCGAGCGGTCCTCGGGGCTGGTCCAGGCGCCGCTGAGGCGGAGTTGGACGGCGTTGAGCAGCTGGTCGGTGGCGAGGTCGCCGCCGCGCCGCCGGGTGAGGAACTCCCGGACCAGGTCGGCGTGTTCCTGGCCCTCGGCCGGTGCCAGGCCGAGCCGTTCGCAGAGGATGCGGGTGAGCTTGTCCTCGTCCGGCGGCTCCAGGTGGAGCTGGATGCAGCGGCGCAGGAACGGCGGCGGGAAGTCCCGCTCGCCGTTGCTGGTGAAGAGGACGACCGGGAACGCGCGGCAGCGCACCCGCCCGTTCTCGACCAGCGCGGTGACCGTGGGGTCGTCGTGGGTGCCGACGCGTGCCCGCGGCCGGTCGGCGGCGACCCGGGCGAGCTCGGGGATCTCGAACGACCCCTCCTCGAGGACGGTGAGGAGGTCGCCCGGCAGGTCGATGTCGCTCTTGTCGATCTCGTCGACGAGCAGGACCCGTGGCGTGTCCGCCGGGAGGAGGGCCGTCCCCAGCGGGCCGAGGCGCAGGTACCGGGCGATGTCGCCCGCTCCGGGCGCGGTGGCGCCGCCCGGGTCCGGCGCCCGCTCCGGGCCGCCCGCGGCCAGGTGGCGCAGGTTGGCGTCGTGCAGCCGACCGATCGCGTCGTAGTGGTAGAGGCCGTCGCGCAGGCTGCTCCGGCTGGTCACCGGCCAGTGCAGGACGGGGCCGAGGCCCAGGTCGGCGGCGATGCTGTGCGCCAGCGTCGACTTGCCGACGCCCGGCTTCCCGGTGACCAGGAGCGGCCGGCGCAGGTAGAGCGCGGTGTTGACGGCCTCGGTCTCGGCGCGCTCCGGCACGTAGCCGGCCCCGCGGCGCACGGTGTCCCGCCAGGCCTCGCCCGTGGTGTCCGGCGGGGGCCGGTCGGGGTCGGGGACGCCGCTGTAGGTCCGCCACGGGGGCTGCCGCCCGGCCAGCCGGTCGAGCCTGTCCCGGGCCGTCCCCTCGCCCTGGTAGATCCACCAGTCGTTCACCGCTCGCTCGTCCTCTCGTCCGCGCGGGGCGTCACGCCCGCGAACCGCTGTTCGGGTATCCGGTCCGGGTCGTCCCACAGGAGGGCGAGCGGGCGGCCGTCCGGCCACCGGCGCCGCCTGCGGACGGTCAGGGGGAGCTCGCGGACGTCGCGGCAGGCCAGCGAGGTGCCGGTGTCGGTGGCGCCGCTGCCGGTGGCGGCTCCGGTGGTGGCGGGGCCGGTGGTGTCGGTGGCGGGGCCGGTGGTGGCGGGGCGGGCCGCCGGTCGCGGCCAGACGGCGATGGGCACCCCCGCGTCGAGGACGGCCTCCAGGGTGCCGTCGACGTACGGCTCGGAGACCTCGGCGAGCACGGCGACCGGCGACGACTCCTTCTGGAGGAGCAGTCCGAGCTCCTCGCAGACGTCCTGGTCGCGGACCCGGTGGACCGCGGCCGACTGCTCGCCGCCGTGGACCTTGAACCAGCGCCACTTCTGCCGCCACGACTCGGCGGAGGTCCCCACCCGCTCGTCCGGGCAGCGCAGGACGACCTCGTAGTGGTCGCCGAGTTCGCGGGCCGGCCGGCCGGGGCGGCCGAGCGGCAGTCGCCAGGACTCGAAGGCCTCGCCGAGCAGCGGATAGGGGACGTCGAACTCGATCCGGCCGAGCGGGGCGCCCGCCCGGCCCGGGGAGGCGATCAGCGATCGGAGCTGCTCGGTGAGGTGGTCGCGGACCTCCGCCAGGGGCAACGGGCGGTCGGACTCCCAGAGGCTGCGGAACCCGGCCGCGGCCTCGTGGAACCACATCCGGACCCAGTAGCGGTCACCGGCCAGGCTGTCCTCGGTCAGCTTCACGTGCAGCTCCGGCCCCTCGGTGGGCCGTGGCGGCGCGGGCGGGACCGCCGGGGTGCGCGTCCTCGTCACGGTGCCGTCGATCCAGGAGTCGGCGCGCCGGGCCCACGGCCGGTCGTCGCTCCAGGCCGCCAGGTGCCGGAGGAAGGCCGGCACCAGGTGCGGGCGGGCGGGGTTGCCGTGGCGTTGGTCGAGGTCGCGGACGATGTCGAGCAGCTGGGTGGAGGGCAGGGCCCGGGACGGCGGGGCGGCGCAGCCCCCGACCTCGAAGGCCCAGCGGTAGGCGTCGTAGGTGTGGTCGGGGAGCCGGCGCCCCGCGAGCAGGGCGCCGAGTCCGTTCCAGGCCTGCTGGTCGAGGCGGGCGGCCTCGGCGGACGGGCGGGGGGCCGTCCAGCGGTCGCCGAGGACCGGGGACCCGTCCCATCCGCGGTCGACCAGGAACTCGGGGTGCTGCCCGCCGGCGCCGGCCGCCCGGCTCAGCGCGAAGTCGGCCTGGACGGCGCGGGCGATGCCGGGCAGCCCGTGGACGACCTCGCCGAGGCCGCGGCCGGCGAACTTCCCGAGCAGGCTATCGGTGAACCGTCCGGCGCCCCGTTCGGCGTCGTTCCGCGCCTGCTCGGCGGCCCGGCTCGCGTACAGCACGAACTGGCGCCGGTCGGGGTCGGTGGTCGCGCCGCCGTACTCCGTGGTCCCGAAGGTGTACGCGGACAGCGGCCGTTCGTCGATCCGGCAGGCGTCGGCGATCGCGACCTGGTGGCGGAAGCGGCCCGGGGGCGCGCTGCCGGACCGCCACCAGCGGAGCGCGGAACCGAGGTTGAGGTGGCTCGTCCGCTGCTCGGTGGCGTCGGTGTAGGGGAGCATCAGCCGGTCCGTGCCGTCCAGGAACCCGTGGCCGGCCCAGTAGATCCACAGCAGGTCGCCGTCCCGGGCGGGGAGTTCACGGAAGAGCACGCGCAGGACGTTGGCCTCCGTGGCGGCCTCGACGGGGAGTGCGCCGTCTACGGGGTTCGGTGCCCCGGCGGGGTGCGCGCCGCCGGCGGGAAACGGCGCCCCGGCGGGGTACGCGCCTGCGGCGGGCGCGTGGCGGCCGGCCGGGGCCGACAGCAGCAGCCGGACGTTGGCGGCCGGCAGGCCAGCGCACCGGGTGAGCCAGTCGGCGATCCGGGCGGCGTCCCGCCCCGCGCCCGGAAGGTCCCAGTCGGGGCCGGTGTCATAGGTCTCGACGCCCACGACGAGGGCGTGCACCCGGTGCGGCGGGAACTCCGGCAGTGCGTCGAACGGTCCGGTCACCGCAGGGCCTTGGTCTCCTCGGCGATCCGGTCGTACACGTCGTCGATCTTCCAGTAGGCGCTGTGGCAGACCGGGAACGGCTGGCGGCTGTCGATCTCGTGGTCGACGACCTGGTCCGCCCCGGCGAAGACCGGCCGCGCCCGGAAGGCGAGCAGGTCGTTCCGGTCGAAGACGTTCAGCCAGCGGGGGAAGCCGGCCGGCAGGGGAGCGCCCGTGGGCAGCCCGGTGAGGGCGCCGAGCTCGTGCAGGAACGGGGCCTGCGAGCCGACCGTCACCAGCAGGCGGACGTCGCCCAGCGGCTTCCCGCGGAGGGCGGCGAGGGCGAGCAGGTCGACGAGGGCGACACCGCCCAGGCTGTGGCCGATCAGCACGGTGGGACCGTCGGAGGCGGTGACGTGCGCGGCCAGGGTGTCGCGCAGCGGTCCGCCCTTGGCCTGGTAGCGCAGGATGTCGCCCAGCACCGGGACGGAGCCCGCGGTGAGGCGGCCCCGGCCGTGGTCGAGCCACGGTTGCGGGGTCATCCGCAGCGCCGTCGCGCCGAGGAGCCTGGCCGCCCTGCCGACCACTCCGCGGCCGGTGCCGCCGAGGGCGCTCGTCAGGAGCTCGACGAGGCGGTCCCGCTCGGCTCCGGTGCAGAGGGTCGACTCCGCGTGCAGGGAGAGCAGTCGGGCGACGACGGCCCGGCCGGCGGCCGTGACCAGATCGCCGGCGGCGGCCGCGGTGGTGGCCTCGCACGCGCCCCGGAACTCCTCCGACGCGCCCACGGTGTCCAGTGCGGACGGGTACGAGCCGTCGAGGCCGGTGGCGTGCAGGAGCAGGGCGAGTTCGCTCCCGGCCTCCGGGTGCCGGGGGAGTGCGGCGAGCAGGTCGGCGGTCTGGAAGCCGGCCGCGCGGACGCCGGGCATCCCCCGGCCGGCCTGCTCCGGTCCGAGCGCGGCGATCAGGCGCAGCTCGTACAGCGGGTCGACGAGCAGCAACTGCCACTCGGCCGTCGCGCGGTCGGGCGGGGTGGCCGTGGTGCCCGGGTGTCCGGCCGGGCCGGACGGCGGGAAGCCGGGCACCGAGGCGCCGGCGTGGGCGAGGCTCGCCCCGTGTTCGTCGCCCCAGTAACAGGAGTCGACGGCCGCCGTCGGGAACCGCCGGCCCAGTCGCTCGGCGACGAGGCCGAACAGGAGGTCGTGGCGCTCGCGCCGGACGCCAGTGCCGTGAACGAAAACGAACCGCACGTGTGTCTTCCCCTCAGTTCCGCCCCCGGGGACCGAGGGTAGCGGCTCGGGGCGGGTGCTGATCGGTGGTCAGGAAATCCCGGCCGGCCGGTGGCCGGGGCCGGGCGGCCGGGGCCATCGCGGTGGCGTCCGGATCGTCACAGGAGGCCGGATTGTCCCGATCGGCCGCTGTGAGGAGTGCGAAAGTTCACCGTCAAGGTCTTGTCGCGTCATTTTCTACGCGCGTATCTTTGGGTCGCTGCGGGGGGCGGGTGACCGACTCCTGCTCTCTCTACGCGGGTAGCGCACGTTTTGCGCGCATCCGCCCGACCCTCCGTCACGAACCGGCGGCCCCACGCGCGCCGGCCCCCGTGCCACCCCCGACCGTCGCGCCGAACCCACATGCCGCGCGACGAGCTAGGAGTCATGCTCCGGTGACCACCGCCGCTCCCGCCCCCCGTCCCCGCCGGGCCCTGCTGCGCGCCGCGATCCTGCCGGCCGGTCTGGCCGCCTCGCTGGTGCTCGTCCCGCTCCCGGCCGCCTTCGCCGCCGGCCCGGCCGCGCCGACCGAGGCCGGGCCGCTGCGCATCCACGACGTCCAGGGCACCACCCGGATATCCCCGCAGGCCGGCAAGCCCGTCACCGGCGTGCCCGGCATCGTCACCGGCGTGCGCGCGTACGGCAGTTCCAAGGGCTTCTGGATCCAGGACCCGAACCCCGACGCCGACCCGGCCACCAGCGAGGGCGTCTTCGTCTTCACCGGCGGCAACCCGACCGTGAAGGTCGGCGACTCCGTCCTCGTCAGCGGCAAGGTCACCGAGTACTACCCGAGCTTCTCGGGCGGCTCGCAGTCCGTCACCGAGATCACCGGCCCCGCCGTCACCGTGGTCTCCTCCGGCAACCCGCTGCCGGCCCCGGTGGTCGTGGACACCCGCAACATCCCCGGCACCTACGCCCCCACGGCCGGCGCCGACGGCAGCATCGACCAGGTGGCGCTCAACCCGGAGAAGTACGCGCTGGACTTCTACGAGTCGCTCGAGGGCATGCTCGTCGAGGTCAAGGACGTCCGGGTCGTCCAGGCCACGGACAAGTACAACGAGCTGTGGGTCGCCGCCGACAAGCAGGACCAGCGCAGCAAGCGCGGCGGCGTGCTCTACGAGTCGTACGCCGAGCCCAACGTCGGCCGGCTGATGGTGCAGCAGCAGGCCGCCGTCTCCCAGCAGCCCTTCCCGGTCGCCAACGTGGGCGACGTGCTGACGGGCACCACCAGCGGCCCGCTGGACTACAACCAGTTCGGCGGCTACACCCTCGTCGCCGGCACGATGGGCGCGCTGCAGGACAACCACCTCCAGCGCGAGGTCACCGCGAAGGCGAGCGACCGCGAACTCACCCTCGCCACCTACAACGTGGAGAACCTGGCCCCCGGCAACCCGGACTCCAAGTTCGCCGAGCTCGCCCAGGGCGTCGTCACCAACCTGCGCTCGCCCGACGTCGTCGCCCTGGAGGAGATCCAGGACGACAACGGCAGCAAGAGCGACGGCACGGTCAACGCGAGCCAGACCGTCGCCAAGTTCATCGCCGCGATCAAGGCGGCCGGCGGCCCGGCCTACGACTGGCGCTCGATCGACCCGCAGGACGGCAAGGACGGCGGCGAGCCCGGCGGCAACATCCGTCAGGTCTTCCTCTTCAACCCGCAGCGGGTCTCCTTCACGGACATCGCCGGCGGCACCGCCACCACCGCCGTCGGCGTGGCCGGCACCGGCGCCGACACCGCGCTGACCGCCTCGCCCGGCCGGATCGAGCCGAACGACGAGGCGTGGACGAACAGCCGCAAGCCGCTGGTCGGGCAGTTCAGCTTCCGCGGCCAGAAGGTCTTCGTGATCGCCAACCACTTCAACAGCAAGGGCGGCGACCAGGGCATCGACAGCCGCTTCCAGGCCCCGGCCCGCAGCTCCGAGGTGCAGCGCGTCAAGCAGGCCACCATCGAGCAGGCCTTCGTCGCCAAGCTGCTGGCCGCCGACAAGGAAGCGCGCGTCGTCTCCCTCGGCGACTTCAACGACTACCAGTTCTCGCCCGCGCTGGCCGCCCTCACCAAGGACGGCGTGCTGCGCGACCTGGTCAACGAGCTGCCGGAGACCGAGCAGTACTCCTACGTCTACCAGGGCAACTCGCAGGTGCTCGACCACATCCTGGTCAGCCCCGAGGTCGGCTACGCCAAGTACGACGTGGTGCACATCAACGCCGAGTTCGCCGAGCAGGCGAGCGACCACGACCCGCAGGTGGTCCGCATCAAGCCCTGACCGGGCACCCCGCCCGGCCCGCCGTGACCGGGCACCCCTTCCCGGCAGGCCCGGGATGACCCCGGGCTATCCTGCCGTGGTCGGCGGCGACCACCGCCGACCACGGCAACGGGCCACGGGGGATCGAGCGGATGCGGTACCGGATCGAACGGATCGGGGTCGAGGACTGGCAGCGCCTGCGGGAGGTGCGGCTGGCCCAGCTGCTCGACTTCCCGATGGCCTTCGGCGAGACCCACGAGGCCGCCCTCTCGCTGGGCGAGGCCGACTGGCGGGCCCGCGCGGCGGGGCTGGCGCAACTGGACCGGGTCGGCCTGGTCGCGGTGGACACCGACGGCGCGTGGGTCGGCACGATGCTGGCCGTCCCCGAGGAGGATCAGCCCGCCACCGTCGTCCTGATCGGCGTCTGGACGGCGCCCGCGCACCGCGGCCGCGAGCACGGCGTCACCGACGCCCTCCTGGACGCGATCATCGACTGGGCCCGCACCGAGGGCGGCGCGAAGCGGATGCTGCTCGGCGTCCATGAGACGAACGACCGCGCCGCGGCCTTCTACCTGCGCCGCGGATTCACCCACACCGGTGGCGCGAAACCCTACACGCTGGACCCGCGGGCCCGGATCCTGGAGATGGTCCTCCCGCTGGACTGACCGCCGGCGGCCGCGCCGCGCCCCGGGAAGACCCGGTGGCGGACGCCGTGGGCACCGGCGATCATGGCGCGCATGAGCGACGACGCACCCGAGCGGTGGACCAGGGCGACGATCCACCCCGACATGTGGGCCGACCCGGACGACGACCCCCGCGACAACGGCGGGGCCGGTGAGATCGAAGGCGAAGCCGCCACCCTGCAGGGCTTCCTGACGAACTACCGGATCACCCTGCGGATGAAGTGCGAGGGCCTGGACGCGGAGCAGCTGGCCCGCCGGGCGGTGCCGCCGTCCACGATGTCCCTGCTCGGCCTGGTCCGCCACCTCGCCGAGGTGGAGCGGGACTGGCGGACCTGGCTGGACGACGCCGAGCCGCTGCCGAAGCTCTACGGCGCGCGTGACGCGGACTTCGACGGCGCGGTCGGCGACCGGGCCGTGGTCGACGCCGCGTTCGCCGACCTGGAGCGCGAACAGGCGGCGACCGACGCGGCGTTGGCCCCGTTCGACGACCTGGGTGCGCGACTGGTGAAGGACGGCATCGCGGTGCGCGAGCTGCTGGTGCACCGGATCGACGAGTACGCCCGCCACTGCGGCCACGCCGACCTGCTGCGCGAATGCGTCGACGGCCGCGTCGGCCAGTGAGACCGCCCGGCGGCCGCTGAGCCGTGAGGGCGGGCCCTGCCCCCACGGACCAGCGGCCCGCCCCGCCCGCGGTGTCAGAACCAGTGCAGGCAGTGCGGCGGGCGCTCGGCGCGGAAGAGGGCGTCGGCGAGGTCGGCGGCGCCCGGCCGGTGTTCGAGCACGTGCCCGGCGCGCACCAGGGTGCTGGGGGCGGTGCCGCCGAGGTAGACCGCGCCCAGGTCGCGGACGTCCAGGGACAGGTCGGGCTCGCGGTCGGTCGGCACGCACGTGGCCCGGCCGCCGCGGACGGTGAGCAGGTGGCGGCCGTGCTCGCCCAGGAACGGGTCGTCGACGTCGAGGACGAGCTCGCCGTCGGTCGGCCAGCCGCGGGCGGTCAGGGCGCGCGGCACGTCCAGCAGCCGCACCCAGAGCCAGTCGGTGTGCTTGCCCGGCTGGCCGGCGGCGTAGTCCGCGAGCTGCCAGCGCAGCGGGTGCGCGGGCGGGACGTGCTTGAACACGACCTCGGACACCAGGTCGTGCCCGAGCACGAACCGGGCCAGCGCCGTGTGGACGGCGTCGTCGGCGGCGATCGTCTCGTCGACCGTCAGGACGCGGCCGTCGCCGACCAGGTAGCTGGCGTAGCCGTCCGGGACGCCGTCCGCATCGCGGTGGACGGCGACGTGGCGCTTCGCCGGGGCGATCGGGGGCTTCCCCGCGCCCAGCTGCCACCAGCGGTGCGGCCGGGACAGCGCGCCGGGCTGCGCGCGGCGGTAGCGGTCGTACACCGCCTCCAGGACGTCCCCGCAGGCGGAGCGCGGCAGCACCTCGACGGATCCGGCGTCCGCGCCGCCCGCCGCGCCGCCGGCCCGGCCGCGCGCCCTGGACGGGGCGAGGACGGCCCGGTGGTGCGGCACCGTCAGCTGTTCCGTGTACGTCGCGCAGCCGTAGCCGAACCTGCCGTAGATGGTGGCCTCGGAGGCCGTCAGGACCGACAGGACCTCCCCGCGGGCCCGCAGGTCGGCGAGCTGGCGGCGCATCATCGCGGTGAGCACGCCGCGGCGCCGGTGCGAGGGCAGCACGCCGACGGCCGTCACCCCGGAGACGGGGACGATGGCGCCGCCGGGCAGGGTGAGTTCGAAGGAGTACGCGCCGGCGGTGGCGACGGGGCGACCGTCCGCCTCCACCGCGAACAGGCCGCGGTCCATCTCGTACGCCGCCCACCAGCCCCCGTGCCCGGGCTCGACGGGGGGCTCGGGGAAGAACCCGAACGCGGCGTGGAGCGTGTCGACGAAGACGTCGCGGTCCTGTTCGGTGGTGGGACGGATCTCCATCGCTGCGCTGTCTCCCCGGGGTGCCGGCACCACGACCTGTGGTGTCCCGCCACAGTGCACCGCCGCGGACCGGCCCGGTCAAACGGATTTCGGCCGTCGGTGCCGCGGTCGCCCCGGGGCCGCAGCCCCCCCGCCGTAGCCTCTGCGCCGTAGCCCCCCGCCCGCCGCCCGTGCGGTCAGGCGTCGTGGGCGGTGCCCGCCCACACGGCCGGGGTCCGCCCGGCCCAGGGGGCCACTCGTTCCAGCTGTCCGGCGAGCCGGAAGAGGAGGTCCTCGCGCCCGTACCCGGCGGCGAACTGGACGCCGAGCGGCAGGCCGGTGGCCGGGTCGCTCTCCAGGGGGACGGACATCGCGGGGGTGCCCGCGACGTTGAACGGGGCGGTGAAGGGCGAGCGGTGGAGGAGCTGCGCGGTCCAGCCGAGGCCGTCGGCCCCCTCGGCCCCGTCGGCGTAGGTGCCCAGGGGGACGGGCGGTTCGGGCAGGGTCGGGGTGAGCAGCAGGTCGTGGTCGGTGAAGCGGCGGCCGATCGCGCGCGCCACGTCGTTGCGCATCGCGAGCGCGCGGACGAACTCGGTGCCGCTGACCCGCCGGCCGAAGGCGTAGGCGGCCAGCATCTCGGGTTCCAGGGTGGTGGGGTCGACGGGCCGGTCGAAGGCCGCGGCGAAGTCGTCGATCCACGTCACCAGGTTGGTGCTCCAGAGCCGGGCGTTGGCCAGGACGAACTCCTCCCAGTCGACGCCGAGGTCGACCCTGACCTCCTCCACCCGGTGCCCCAGGGACTCGGCGAGCCGTGCCGAGCGCAGCGTGGCCTCGACGACGGCGCCGTCGACGGCGCGACCGCCCCAGGGCCGGGTGAGGAGGCCGATCCGCAGACTGCCAGGGTCGCGGGCGACCTCCTCGGCGTAGGGCCGTTCCGGCCGGGGCGCGGTGTACGGGTCACCGGCCTCGGGGCCGTGGACGAGGTCCAGCAGGGTGGCGCTGTCGCGCACCGAGCGGCTGAGGACGCCGTGGACGGCGAGCCCGTTGAAGACCTCGTCGGCGTCGGGGCCCATGGAGATCCGGCCGCGGGTGGGCTTCAGGCCGAACAGGCCGTTGGCGGCCGCGGGGACGCGGATGGAGCCCGCGGCGTCGGTGGCGTGGGCGATCGGGACGATGCCCGCGGCGACGGCGGCTCCCGAGCCGCCGCTGGAGCCGCCGGGGCTGCGGGTCGGGTCCCAGGGGTTGCGGGTGGGGCCGTACAGGACGCCTTCGGTGGTGGTGCTGTAGGCGAACTCGGGGGTGGCGGTGCGTCCGAGCGTCACCAGCCCGGCGCGGCGGAGGCGGGTCATCAGCGCGGAGTCGGCGGCGGCGACGTGGCCCGTGGCGATCCGGCTGCCCAGTTCCGTCCGCCTGCCGGCCATGGTGACGGCGAGGTCCTTGATCAGGAAGGGCACGCCGGCCAGTGGCGTGCTGCCCGGGGCCGGGGTGTCGTCCGCGGGCCAGGTCTCGACGACGGCGTTGATCAGCGGGTTCACCAGGTCGGCCGCCCGTTGTGCGGTGGCGGCGAGTTCGGCGGCGGTCACCTGGCCGCGGGCCACCAGGTCGGCCAGGCCGACGCCGTCGTGGGTCACGTACTCGGAGAGCTTCATTCGGGTCCGTTCGGGAGGGGGCGGTGCCGGGATCGGGGTCGGGTCGGGTCCGGCGGGATCGGGGACGAGACCGTTGGGTATCTCGCGATACCGATCGGTATCGCATGGGACTGGCCGGTACCGTAACATTGCCGCCGGGGCACCACAACGCCCCGCCCCACCGGACCGACGAGGGATCGAACGGCGAACATGGACAGGGCCGGCAGACAGAGCAGGGTGGCCAAACTGCCGCCCCGGGAGCGGATCCTCGACGCGGCGGAGGAGCTCTTCTCGCGCGAGGGGATCAGGGCGGTGGGCGTCCAGGCGATCGCCGACCGGGCCGAGACCACCAAGATGGCGCTCTACCGCCACTTCGCCACCAAGGACGCGCTGGTCGAGGAGTGGCTGCGGATCGTCGCGGCCGACTACACCGCCGCGTTCGACCGGCTGGCGCAGGCCCACCCCGACGACCCCCGGGCGCAGATCCTCGGACTGGTTCGGTTCATCGCCGACGGACTCCCCGGGATCTCCCACCGGGGCTGCCCGTTCATCAACTCCGTGGCGGAGCTGCCCGACCGCACCCACCCGGCGCGCCGGCTGATCGAGGCCCACAAGGTGCGTCAGCTGCGCCGGCTCACCGACCTGTGCGTCCGGGCCGGGCTGCCCGATCCGCAGGACACGGCGGCGGAGCTCACCTTCCTCCTCGAAGGGGCCCAGGTGAGCGTCCAGAACGGGAGCGTCGAGCGCGCGGGCGAGCGGCTGATGAGGATCGTCGAAGCCGTCCTGGACCGCCACCCGGCCCCCGGTCCCACCGGCTGAGGGGCGGGCCCCGGCGGCCCGGCCGGGCGAAACCGGCGGTCAGGGGCCGCAGTTCAGACGGGCGGCAGCAGATCGCTCCCGCTGACGGTGTACGTCAGCGGGGGGTAGACGAAGTCCGTCTCCTGGTTCTCGCGGCGCCGCAGCCGGTAGAACTCACGCTGCTGCTCCTCGTCGGCCTGAACGAGGCGCGCCCCCTGCGGGAGGTACGGATGCCCGTCCCGGAACCGCAGCGAGGTCCTCGAGGTCCGGAAGGTCACGCCCAGCCACTGGTTGTCCGCCGCCCCGGCGGGCGCGTCCAGGACGATCCGGTGCCTGAGCCGACGGTTCGCGTCGACGGAGAACGCGACGACACCGTGGTGGGTGAGCGGGACCTCGAACCTCTCGCCCCCGGGCCCCTTCGACTCGAAGACCAGCTTCCTCGGCGGGCCTGCGTCGGGGTGCCGGTAGCAGGAGAGGACGGCGACGAACGACCCGTCGGCCAGGTCGAGGGCCTGGTCGGAGTGGCCGCCCATGGTCCGGTAGGCGTTCGTGTAGCACTCGACGAGGGCGTTGTCGAAGTCCACCGGGAGGTCCGCGTGTTCCCGGATCCGCCGGGCCAGCCGCTCGTGCACCGCCCGGAACCGCTGCGCCGGGCGGACGTAGCGCGTGGTGGTGCGGACGAGCGGCACGCCGCCCGACTCGTCGACCCTGGTGAGCGTGGCGCCGCGCCGGCCCTTCCCCAGGTCCTCCAGCCGGGCCGACGCGGACAGCTCCGCGAAGAGGTCCTCCTCCGCGGGGAGCGTGCAGGAGAGGATCCCGTCCGGGAGGCTAGAGGTTGGGGGCACCGTAGTCTCCCGCGTTCATGCTGAAGAGGAACTCCCGGCCGTAGTCGACGAAGGCCGAGGTGCGGTTCTCCTCGGCGTACAGCCGGCGCAGCTCGTCCATTCCGGCCGGGGTGGACGGCTCCAGCGGCACCGGGCCCCCGGGCGTCTTGAGGAACGTCCGGCCGTCCCGGTGGACGGCTTCGGTGCTCGAACAGCGCACCACGTAGCCCAGGCGGGTCGGGAGCAGCTCGGCGTCCAGCGCCGAGGGCCGGATCTCGTGGGTGTACAGGCGGTTGGTGGACAGCGGCATGAAGAACACGGAGCCGGGGTGGAGGGTGAGGGTGAACTGCGGGGGGAGCGCGGGCCCGTCCGGCCCGCCGGCCTGCTCCTTGAGGCGGAAGTGGAGCCTGGTCAGCCCGCTGGTGCCCTTCACGCCGTGGTCGAAGGCGTCGTCGGGCAGGGGCTGCAGCCGGTCGAGCCGGTCGTAGAAGGTGCAGAAGGCCATGATGCCGTTGACGGGCATGTCCTTGGTCTTGTCGGCGTGGGACGAGATCCTGGCCTTGGACTGCCTGCGCTCCGCCGTGGCACGGGTGTTGTGGTAGATCTGCGCGAGGACGTGGTTCAGCGGTGCCTGGCCGCGGAAGACGTCGGCGGCCTCGCGGTTCAGCGCCTCCACGATGTGCGTGTCGGTCGGGCGGAAGTTCTCCGTCGGTCCGGAGAGGTTCGTGGAGCACCGGAGCAGCCGGAAGTGCAGTTCGTCCCGGTCCTGCGTGACGGGCGTCAGGTAGATCCCGCTGCGGTGGGCCGTTCCGGGCTTGGTGGACTCGGTCAGGGACTGGAACGCGTGCTCGGCACGGATCCGTCCGAAGTGGTCGGCGTCGGGCTCGAAGAAGCGCGGGTAGTACACGCCGATGCCGTGCACGCGGACGGGGACCCGGCCGAGGCCGACGGGCGTCCACGGTGCGTCGGCGTCCCCGCGGTAGCCGTGCGACAGCTCCCGGACGACGAACACCCGGGCGGCCGCGCGCAGTCGGTGACGGCTGGTTCCCGACACGTCGCCGCAGAGGTAGACGGTCCTCCCCGCGAGGTCGGCCGCGCCCGCGGCGAGCTCCTCCGGCGTGATCGTGGACCCGAAGAACCCCCTGAGCACCTCGTGGTCCTGCAGCTCCGGGGGCGCGACCAGGACGGTCCCCGAGTCCTCGATGCGGGCTTCCGCCGGCTCTGTCGTGTGCATCGAACGGTCCCTGTCGTGCGCGGGCGGTGTGGATCTCCCACGACCGCGGACATGGCAATGGCCCGCACTCCGCCCTTCACCCCGCGGGGCGTGGACGGCAGGAGACGGACCGTTGGACCCCGATGCTCTCACGGGCCCCGACGGCGGGCAACGGGGTTCCGCACCGGCGACCGCCGGGCGCGGTGGCGGCCCGGCGGCTGCACCGCCGGGCCGCCACGCGCCTCGCTCCGGCCCGGGCAGCCGAGCCGGGCCACCTCGGCCGAGGCATGGGGGATCCACCGGGAACTACCGGAGGCGGGTCGCCGTCCGGACGAGGTCGGCGACGGCTCGGGACCGGCTGTGCGGCGGCCAGGCGATCACCGTGGTGACCTTCGGCGCGTCCAGTACGGGGACGGCGGCGAGGTCACCGTGCAGTCGGTCCCGGCACGACTCCGGTGAGACCGCGCAGGCGCGGCCGAGCGCGACGAGCTGCAGCAGCTGCGCGTGGTCGCGGACCTGCGGGCCGGGCCCGGGCGGGTAGCTGCCGTCGGGGGCGGGCCAGCGCGGCAGGGGCAGGCCGGGCAGCCCGGTGATGTCGGCCATGTGCACATGGGGCCGGACGGTGAGCGGATGCCCGGCCGGCAGGACCACGACCTGGCCCTCCGTGCCGAGTTCCTCGGTGTGAAACCCGGCCGTCGAGTCGTACGGCCGGTGCAGCAGCGCCACGTCGGCCCGGCCCTCGCGCAGCAGTCGTTCCTGCTCGGCCGGACCGCACAGGAGGACCTCGACGGCGGCGGCGCCGGGTTCGGCGGCGTACGCGTCCAGCAGCTCCGCCAGCAGTTCGCGGGACGCGCTGGCCTTCGTGACCAGGACCAGGCCGGGGCGGCCGGCCGGGGGAAGAGCGGCGCGGCGGGTCCGGCGCTCGGCCGCTTCGACCGCGTCGAGGGCCGCCCGGCCCTCGGTCAGCAGCACCGAGCCGGCTTCGGTGAGCGTGACGGTGCGGCTGGTCCGGTCCAGCAGCGCCGCCCCGAGCCGGCGTTCGAGCTGCCGGATCGCCCGTGACAGCGGCGGCTGCGCGATCCCGAGCCGCTGCGCGGCGCGCCCGAAGTGCAACTCCTCGGCGACGGCGACGAAGTAGCGCAGTTCCCTGGTCTCCATCCGGCCACGGTACTCCGGATCGATACCTGGAGGGTATCGATGCCCACCCGATCGGTCTTGGACCCCGGCCGGGGTCCGGGAGCAGCATGGTCTCCATGAGCGAACGAACGATCGCGCTGGTCACCGGCGCGAACAAGGGGATCGGCTACGAGATCGCCGCGGGCCTGGGCGCCCTCGGCTGGAGCGTCGGCGTCGGCGCCCGCGACGATCGGCGCCGCGAGGCCGCGGTGGAGGGGCTGCGCGCGGCCGGCGTCGACGCGTTCGGCGTGCCGCTGGACGTCACCGACGACGTGAGCGCGACCGCCGCCGCACGGCTGATCGAGGATCGGGCCGGGCGCCTCGACGTGCTCGTCAACAACGCCGCCATCGCGGGCGGCATGCCGCAGGAGCCGACTCGGGTCGACCTCGCCACCGTCCGTACGGTCGTGGAGACCAACGTGATCGGCGTCATCCGCGTCACCAACGCGATGATGCCGCTGCTGCGCCGCTCCGCCTCGCCGCGGATCGTGAACATGTCCAGCAGCGTCGGCTCCCTCACCCGGCAGTCGGGGCCGGACGCCGAGCGGACGGCGGGCCCGGTGGCCGCGGCGTACTCGCCGTCGAAGACGTTCCTGAACGCCGTCACCCTCCAGTACGCCCGGGAGTTGAGCGGCACGAACGTCCTGATCAACGCCGGCTGCCCCGGCTACGTCGCGACCGACCTCAACGGTTTCCGCGGCGTGCGCACCCCCGCGCAGGGCGCGGCCATCGCCATCACCCTCGCGACCCTGCCCGACGACGGCCCGACCGGCCGGTTCTTCGACGACGCCGGCGTCGTCCCCTGGTGACGTGTACGGCGGTCCCCACCCGCGCGGCCGCCGGGGTCGGTTCGCCCGGCCCGCGGCGGTCGCGCGGAGGGTGGGAGGAGGCGGCGGAAAACAAGCAGGCATGATTGCTTTTTTCTCAGGCCGGTGCCACGCTGCTGCCCGACGGCGCTCGTGCGGGAGCGCCGCCAACCCACCGGCAGGGGAGGCGCTTTGGCGCGCGCACGCTCGGTACTGCGGATCGGCAACGCCTCGGGCTTCTACGGGGACCGCTTCGACGCGGTGCGCGAGATGCTCACCGGCGGGCCGCTGGACGTGCTCACCGGGGACTACCTCGCCGAGCTGACCATGCTGATCCTCGCCAGGGACCGCATGAAGGACCCCTCGCTCGGGTACGCCCGGACGTTCCTGCGCCAGATGGAGGAGTGCCTCGGGCTGGCGCGCGAGCGCGGTGTGAAGATCGTGGTGAACGCGGGCGGACTCCAACCTGCCGGGCTCGCGCGTGAGTTGCGGAAACTGGTGCAGCGCCAGGGCATCGCGGCGACGGTCGCCCACGTCGAGGGGGACGACCTGCTCCCGCAGCGGAGCGAACTCGGCCTCCCCGAAGGCCTGCTGGCGGCCAACGCCTACCTCGGCGCCTTCGGCATCGCGGCCTGCCTGGAGGCGGGCGCGGACGTGGTGGTCACCGGGCGGGTCACCGACGCCGCGCTGGTCGCGGGCCCGGCGATCGCCCACTTCGGCTGGACGGCGGACGACCTGGACGCCCTCGCCGGAGCGGTGGTGGCCGGTCACGTCCTGGAGTGCGGCGCCCAGGCGACCGGCGGGAACTACGCCTTCTTCCGCGAGCACGACGTCACCCGCCCCGGCTTCCCGATCGCCGAGCTGCACGCCGACGGCTCCAGCGTGATCACCAAGCACCCGGGCACCGGTGGCGCCGTCACCGCCGGCACGGTGACGGCCCAACTCCTGTACGAGACCGGCGGGGTGCGCTATCCGGGCCCGGACGTCACCGCCCGCCTGGACTCGGTGCGGCTCACCGAGGAGGGCCCGGACCGGGTGCGGATCGACGGGGTGCGCGGCGAGGCGCCACCGGCCACGCTCAAGGTGGGACTCAACCGGCTCGGCGGGCACCGCAACGAGGTGGTGTTCGTCCTCACCGGTCTGGACGTCGAGGCCAAGGCCGACCTGGTGCGGCGGCAGTTCGCCGCCGCGCTGGCGCCGGCCGCCCGGCCCGCCGAACTGCGCTGGACCCTCGCCCGCACCGACCACCCGGACGCCCCGACCGAGGAGGCGGCCTCCGCGCTGCTGCGGCTGACCGCCCGCGATCCGGACCCGGCCCGGGTGGGGCGCCAACTGGGCAAGGCCGCCGTGGAGTTGGGCCTGGCTGGCTACCCGGGGTTCCATCTGACCGCCCCGCCCGGGCCGGGCGCCCCGTACGGGGTGTTCACCGCCGCGTTCGTGGACGCCAAGGCCGTCGGGCACACCGCGGTGCTGCCGGACGGCCGCCGGGTCGCCGTCCCGCCCGCGCCCGTGACGGCCCGGCCGGCGCTCCCGGAGCCGGGGACGGTGGCCGGGCCGGAAGCGGGCGCGGAGGCGCGGACGGAGGCGCGGACGGAAGCGGAGCAGGAGCCGGCGGCGCTCCCGCAGCCCCTCCCGGCGGGCCCGGTCCGCCGCGCCCCGCTCGGCCTGGTGCTCGGCGCCCGCAGCGGCGACAAGGGCGGTGACGCCAACCTGGGCGTCTGGGCCCGCTCCGAGGACGGCTGGCGCTGGCTCGCGCACACCCTGACCGTCGAGCTGCTCCGCGAACTTCTGCCCGAGACGTCGGAGTTGCCGGTGACCCGGCACCTGTTGCCGAACCTGCGCGCGGTCAACTTCACCCTCACCGGGCTCCTCGGCGAGGGCGTCGCCGCCCAGCACCGCTTCGACCCGCAGGCCAAGGCCCTCGGGGAGTGGCTGCGCTCCCGCCACCTCGACATCCCGGAGGTCCTGCTGTGACCGTGCTGCCCACCCGCGTCGACCCGGCCGGGCCCGAGTACGCCGAGCACCGCGCCGCGATGCTCGACAAGCTGGCCGGCCTGGACGCCGAGCACGCCAAGGCGCTGGCCGGTGGCGGGCCGAAGTACGTGGACCGCCACCGCGCCCGCGGCAAGCTGTTGCCGCGCGAGCGGATCGAGCTGCTGGTCGACCCGGACTCGCCGTTCCTGGAGCTCTCCCCGCTGGCCGCCTGGGGCAGCGAGTACCCGGTGGGCGCGGCGCTGGTCACCGGGATCGGGGTGGTCGAGGGCGTGGAGTGCGTGATCACCGCCAACGACCCCACGGTGCGCGGCGGCGCCAGCAACCCGTGGACGCTGCGCAAGGCGCTGCGCGCCAACGAGATCGCGCTCGCCAACCGCCTTCCGCTGGTGAACCTGGTCGAGTCGGGCGGCGCCGACCTGCCCAGCCAGAAGGAGATCTTCATCCCGGGCGGCGCGCTGTTCCGCGACCTGACCCGGCTCTCCGCCGCCGGAGTGCCCACCGTGGCCGTGGTGTTCGGCAACTCGACGGCCGGCGGGGCGTACGTCCCGGGCATGTCCGACCACACCGTGCTGGTGCGGGAGCGGGCGAAGGTGTTCCTCGGTGGCCCGCCGCTGGTGAAGATGGCCACCGGTGAGGAGGCCGACGACGAGTCGCTCGGCGGAGCGGAGATGCACGCCCGCACCTCGGGCCTGGCCGACCACTTCGCGGTGGACGAGGCGGACGCGCTGCGGCTGGCCCGCCGGATCGTCGCCCGGCTGGACCACCGCAAGCCCGGCCCGGCACCGGACCGCCTCGCCGAGCCGCCGAAGTACGACGAGGAGGAGCTGCTGGGCATCGTTCCGGGCGACCTCAAGGTGCCCTTCGACCCGCGCGAGGTGATCGCGCGGATCGTGGACGGCTCCGACTTCGACGAGTTCAAGCCGCTCTACGGCACCAGCCTGGCCACCGGCTGGGCCAGGCTGCACGGCTACCCCGTCGGGGTGCTGGCCAACGCCCAGGGCGTGCTGTTCAGCGCGGAGTCGCAGAAGGCCGCCCAGTTCATCCAGTTGGCGAACCAGCGGAACGTCCCGCTGCTGTTCCTGCACAACACCACCGGCTACATGGTCGGCAAGGACTACGAGCAGGGCGGCATCATCAAGCACGGCGCGATGATGATCAACGCGGTGTCCAACTCACGGGTCCCGCACCTGTCGGTGCTGATCGGCGCCTCCTACGGGGCCGGCCACTACGGCATGTGCGGCCGGGCCTACGAGCCGCGCTTCCTGTTCGCCTGGCCGAGCGCCAAGTCCGCGGTGATGGGCCCGCAACAGCTCGCCGGGGTGCTGTCGATCGTCGCCCGGCAGTCGGCCGCCGCCAAGGGGCAGCCGTACGACGAGGACGCCGACGCGGCGATCCGCGCGATGGTCGAGCAGCAGATCGAGGCCGAGTCGCTGCCGGCCTTCCTGTCCGGGCGGCTCTACGACGACGGCGTGATCGACCCGCGGGACACCCGCACCGTGCTGGGCCTGTGCCTGTCCGCGATCCACAACGCGCCGGTCGAGGGCGCGCGCGGCTACGGCGTCTTCCGGATGTGAGGGGACGAGACGACATGATCACCAACCTGCTGGTCGCCAACCGCGGCGAGATCGCCCGACGGGTCTTCCGGACCTGCCGCGCGCTCGGCATCGCGACCACCGCCGTCCACTCCGACCCGGACGCCGACGCCCCGCACGTGCGCGAGGCCGACGCGGCCGTGCGGCTGCCGGGCGCCGCGCCCGCCGACACCTACCTGCGGGCCGACCTGATCGTCCGCGCGGCCCTGGAGGCGGGGGCGGACGCCGTCCACCCCGGGTACGGATTCCTCTCGGAGAACGCGGAGTTCGCGCAGGCGGTGCTGGACGCCGGGCTGGTCTGGGTCGGCCCGCCGCCGGCCGCGATCGCCGCGATGGGATCCAAGACGGCCGCCAAGCGGCTGATGGCCGCGGCCGGCGTGCCCGTCCTGGGCGCCCTGGAGGCGCCGACCGAGGCCGACCTGCCGGTGCTGGTCAAGGCGGCGGCGGGCGGCGGCGGCCGCGGCATGCGGGTGGTGCGCACCCTGGCCGAGCTGCCCGACCAGCTGGCGGCCGCCCGGGCCGAGGCGGCCAAGGCCTTCGGCTCGGACGAGGTGTTCTGCGAGCGCTACCTGCCCACCGGGCGGCACGTCGAGGTCCAGCTGCTGGCCGACGCGCACGGCACGGTCTGGGCGGTCGGCGACCGCGACTGCTCGCTGCAGCGGCGGCACCAGAAGGTGATCGAGGAGGCGCCGGCGCCGGGCCTGCCGGAGGCCGTCCGGGCCGGGCTGCACGCGGCGGCGGTCAGTGCCGCCCGGGCGATCGGCTACACCGGTGCCGGCACCGCCGAGTTCCTGCTCGCCGAGGACGGCCGGTTCCACTTCCTGGAGATGAACACCAGGCTGCAGGTGGAGCACCCCGTCACCGAGGCGGTCAGCGGCCTGGACCTGGTGGCGCTGCAACTCGCCGTCGCGGAGGGGGAGCCGCTGCCCGGTCCGGTCCCGCCGCCGTCCACCGGCTGGGCGATCGAGGCCCGGCTCTACGCCGAGGACCCGGCCAAGGACTGGCAGCCCGCCACCGGCACCCTGCACCGGCTCGAACTCGACGGCCCGCACCAGGAGTTCACCGGCCGTGGGGTCCGGCTGGACTGCGGGGTGGCGGCCGGCCAGGAGATCACCCCGCACTACGACGCGATGCTCGCCAAGGTGATCGCCTGGGCGCCGAACCGGGCGGCCGCGGCCCGCCTGCTGGCCGACGCGCTCGTTCGCGCCCGGATCCACGGCCCGGCCACCAACCGGGAGTTGCTGGTCCGTGCGCTGCGCCACCCGGCCTTCCTGGCGGCCCGGTTGCACACCGGCTTCCTGACCGAGCACGCCGACGACCTCGCCGCCCCCGACGGCGGCGACCCCGCCCGGACCGCCCGCGCCGCCCTGGCCGCGGCGCTCGCCGACGCGGCCGCCCGCCGCCGCACCGGGCCGCACGGCGCGCTGCCCCCGGGCTGGCGCAACCTGCCCTCGCAGCCCCAGCTCAAGCGCTACCGGGCCGAGGACGGCACCGAGCGGGAGGTCCGCTACCGGCTGACCAGGGACGGCCTGCGGGCCGACGGGCACCCGGGGACGGAGCTGGTCGACGCCACGCCCGAGCAGGTCGTCCTGCGCGAGGGGGCCGTCCGGCGCGGCTACCGCGTCGCCCGCCACGGCGACCGGGTCTTCGTCGACGGCCCGGACGGCGCCACCGCACTGACCGCCCTGCCCCGCTTCCCCGACCCGGCCGCCCGGACCGACCCGGGCGCCCTGCTCGCCCCGATGCCGGGCACCGTCGTGCGCACCGCGGCCGCCGTCGGCGACACCGTCACCGCCGGCCAGCCGCTGCTTTTTTTGGAGGCGATGAAGATGGAGCACCGCGTCACCGCCCCCGCCGACGGCGTCCTCGTCGAACTCCGCGCCACCCCCGGCCAGCAGGTCGAACTCGGCACCCTGCTGGCCGTCGTGCAGACCCCCGCCTGACCGGCGGACCGCGGGCCGCGGCACGACCGGAGCGCGGCCCGCACCCGCCGGACCACAGCCTGAGCACCGCCCGAGCCAGGAAGGACCCCGCATGTCCACCATCGGCAGTCAGCTCATCGAGACCCCCGAACGCCGGGCGCTGCGCCAGGCCGTCGCCGATCTCGGCGGCCGCTATGGCTCCGCCTACTACCTCGCCAAGGCCAGGGCGGGCGAACCCGCCGAGGAGCTGTGGGCCGACGCCGCCAAGGCCGGCTACCTCGGGGTGAACCTGCCCGCCGAGTATGGCGGCGGGGGCGGCGGCATCACCGATCTGGCCATCGTGCTGGAGGAGTTGGGCACGGCCGGCTGCCCGCTGCTGCTGCTCATCGTCTCCCCGGCGATCTGCGGCACGGTGATCGCCCGGTACGGCACCGAGGAGCAGAAGCGGCAGTGGCTGCCGGGCCTGTCCGACGGCAGCCGCCGGATGGCCTTCGGCATCACCGAGCCGGACGCCGGCTCCAACGCGCACCGGATCTCCACCGTCGCCCGCCGGGACGGCGAGGACTGGCTGCTGACCGGCCGCAAGGTCTTCGTCTCCGGCATCGACCACTGCGACGCGGTGCTGTTCGTGGCCCGGACGGAGGACGCCCGCACCGGCCGGCTCAAGCCCTGCCTGTTCGTCGTCCCGCGCGACACCCCCGGCTTCGAGTACCGGGCGATCCCGATGGAACTCGTCGCGCCCGAGAAGCAGTTCCAGGTCTTCCTGGACGACGTCCGGCTGCCCGCCGACGCGCTGGTCGGGGACGAGAACGCCGGCCTGCTCCAGCTCTTCGCGGGCCTCAACCCCGAACGCGTGCTGACCGCGGCCTTCTCGCTCGGCCTGGCCCGGCAGGCCCTGCGCAAGGCCGTCGAGTACGCGCGGACCCGCACCGTCTGGTCCACCCCGATCGGCGCCCACCAGGGCCTGGCCCACCCGCTGGCCCAGTGCGCGGTGGAGATCGAGCTGGCCCGGCTGATGACCCAGAAGGCCGGCCTGCTCTACGACGCGGGCGAGGACGTGGCGGCCGGGGAGGCCGCCAACATGGCCAAGTACGCGGCCGGCGAGGCGGCCGCCCGGACGGTCGACCAGGCGGTGCAGACCCTCGGCGGCAACGGTCTGACCCAGGAGTACGGGCTGGGAGCGCTGCTGACGGCCACCCGGGTGGGCCGGGTCGCTCCGGTCAGTCGGGAGATGGTGCTCAACTACGTGGCCCAGCACACCCTCGGCCTGCCGAAGTCCTACTGAGGCAGACCCGCACCGCGGGCGGCGGGCGGCCGCGGGAACACCGCCGGCCGCCCACCGCCCACCGCCCGCCGTCCGCCGGAGCCGGCGACGGCCCCGGCCGGCGGCCGTCGGCGGGCAGGTCAGGACTCGGCGTCGCGTCCGGTGCGGCGGCGCAGCGCGCGGACGCCGAGGCCGACCGCGCCGGCGATCACGGCCGCCCCGCCGAGCACCTGGGCGCTGTTGGCATCGGACGCGCCGCCGCCACCGGTGCCGACCCCGCCGACCGGGCCGGTGGGCGAGGCGCTCGGCGGGCCGCCGGGGGAGGCGCTCGGCGAGGAGCCGGGGGAGGAGCCGGGCGACGGCGAGGCGCTCGGGGAGGGGCTGGTGCTCTGGCCGACCGGCGACGGCGAGGAGGACGGCGACGGGGAGGGCGACGGCGACGGGGAGGGCGACGGAGACGGTGACGGTGAGGCCGAGGGCGAGCTGTTGGCGCAGGACACGTCGAAGACCTTCTGCTTCGCGTTGCCGTTCTCGCCGACGAAGGTCCACTCGAGCTTGTAGTGCCCGTCCGGCAGGCTGTAGTTCGGCGTCGCGCCGGCTCCGGTGGTCAGCAGGATCGACCCGGACAGCACCAGGGCGTTGCCGGTCGGCGGCTGTTGCGAGATGGTCCAGGACACCAGCTGCACGGTGTCGAAGTTGAAGGCGTCCAGGTAGAACCGGCAGACCTTGGGCTCGTCGCGGGTGTCGTTCACCGGCGTGGTGTCGTTGTGGATCTTCACGTCGCCGTTGTCACCGGGAGCGGCCAGCGCGACGGGCGCGCCGCCCAGGGTGAGGGCGGCGGCCGCCGCGGTGGCGGCGAGCAGCCGGCGGGCCGACCGCAGGCGAGGGGAGGTGGGACTCACGGTGGGGGCTCCAGGTGCCGGGGCCGCGTCCGGGGGCGGGCGGCCGTGGTGCAACACCGTCGGCCCGGGCGCCCCCGGCGGCAAACGTGCCACGCGCGCTCCGCCCTTCGTTCCTCACAATGGCGCAACGTCCCGTCGCTGTCCGTATGCTCCTGAACGCGCCCCCGGCCGGCCGCCCGTCCGACCCGCAGCCGGCCCTCGATCCTGCGTCAACTACCTTTGTGGAGGCACACCTTGGTCTTCCGTAGCGAGTTCCCCGACGTCCCCGTGGTCGACCTGCCGATCCATGACGCGGTCCTCGGCGACGCGGCGCGGTACGGCGAGCGCCCGGCCCTGGTCGACGGCGTCACCGGCGAGTGCGTGAGCTACGCGCGGCTGGCCGCCGGGGTCGAACGGGTGGCCGCCGGGCTGGCGGGCGCGGGGGTGCGCCAGGGAGACGTGGTGGCGCTGTTCAGCCCCAACACGATCGGCTACCCGCTGGCCTTCTACGGCGCCACGCGGGCCGGCGCCACCGTCACCACCGTCTCCTCGCTCGCCACCGCCACCGAGCTGGCGGGCCAGCTCCGCGACAGTGGCGCCCGGTGGCTGATCACCGTCTCCCCGTTCCTGCCGACCGCCCGCAAGGCCGTCGACCTGCTGGCGGGCCCCGCCGGTGGCGGGCCGGAGGTGGTCGTCCTGGACGGTGCCGAGGGCCACCGCTCGCTGGCCGACCTGCTGGCCGCCACCGGCCCCGCCCCCGCCATCACCGTGGACCCGGGCCGGGACGTCGCCGTGCTCCCCTACTCCAGCGGCACCACCGGTCTGCCCAAGGGCGTGATGCTCACGCACCGCTCGATCGCCACCAACCTCGCCCAGTGCGACGCGCTCTACCGGCCCGCCGAGGGCGAACGGGTGCTCGCCGTGCTGCCGTTCTTCCACATCTACGGCCTGGCCGCGCTGCTAAACCAGCCGTTGCGCTGCGGCGCCACCGTGGTCGTGCTGCCCCGCTTCGACCTGGAGCAGTTCTGCCGCACCGTCGAGGAGCAGCGGGTGCAGGCCCTGGTGGTCGCCCCGCCGATCGCGCTCGCCCTGGCCAAGCACCCCGCCGTGGACCGCTTCGACCTCTCCTCGGTCGAGTACCTGCTGTGCGCGGCCGCCCCGCTGGACCCGGACCTCGCCGAGGCGTGCGCCCGCCGGCTCGGCCTGCCGCACCTGCTCCAGGGCTACGGGATGACGGAGCTCTCCCCGGTCACCCACGTGGTCTCCCCGCACGACCCGGCGCCGGCGCCGGGTTCGGTGGGCCGGATGGTCCCCTCCACCGAGCTGCGCGTCGCCGCCCTGGACGGCTCCGACCCGGACCTCGGGCCCGGCGCGCAGGGCGAGCTGCTGATCCGCGGCCCGCAGGTGATGCGGGGCTACTTCGGCCGCCCCTCCGACACCGCGGCCGTGATCGACGCCGAGGGCTGGCTGCACACCGGCGACGTCGGCTACGTCGACGAGCGCGGTTACCTGTTCATCGTCGACCGGGTGAAGGAGCTGATCAAGTACAAGGGCTACCAGGTCGCCCCCGCCGAGCTGGAGGCGGTGCTGCTCGGACACCCGCAGATCGCCGACGCCGCCGTCATCGGCGTCCGGGACGCCGACGGCACGGAGTGCCCCAAGGCCTTCGTGGTCCGCGCCCCCGGCGGGGTGCTGAGCGCCGAGGAGGTCGGCGCCTACGTGGCCGAACGGGTGGCCCCGTACAAGAAGGTCCGCGCGGTGGAGTTCGTCGAGGCCGTCCCCAAGTCCCCGGCCGGCAAGATCCTGCGCCGCGAACTGCGCGACCGGGAGGCCGCCCGCGCGGCCGGCGCCGTCGTGGCACCCCGCACGGGCGGCCCCGACGGCGCCCGCCCGGCGGCACCCGAGGCCGCGCACTGACCCCGCCGGAGGAGGACGGCGCCCCCGGAAGCGGCGGGCGGGCCCCCGTCTGTGAAGATCGACCCGCGGGCCGCGCCGGGCCCGCCGAGCGGCCCGGCGCTCCCGGCCGGCCCGCCGCGCCCCCACCGGAACAGGAACCGCCACCCGCCATGACCAGCCACCCCGCCGCCCGCACCCCCCAGCAGGACCGCAGCCGCGCCACCCGGGCCCGGCTGCTCGCGGCCGCCGTGGACTGCCTGGCCGAGCTGGGCTGGCACGGCTCCACCGTCGGGGTGGTGGCCGAGCGGGCCGGTGTCTCCCGGGGCGCCGCCCAGCACCACTTCCCGACCCGCGAGGACCTGTTCACCGCGGCCGTCGAGCACGTCACCGCCGAGCGGCTGGCGGCCGTCCGCGCCCACGCGGACGAGCTGCCGGCCGCCGGCCCCGACCGGACCCGGGCGGTCGTCGACATGATCGTGCGCCTCTACACCGGCCCGCTGTTCCGTGCCGCCCTCCACCTGTGGACGGCCGCGGCCACCGAGGAGGCGCTGCGCGAGCGGATCATCGCGCTGGAGGGACACGTCGGCCGGGAGGCCCACCGGGCCGCCGTCGAGTTCCTGGACGCCGACGAGAAGCGCCCCGGCGTGCGCGAATCCGTGCAGGCCACCCTGGACCTCGCCCGCGGGCTGGGCCTGGCCAACCTGCTCACCGACGACAGCGGCCGACGATCCGGAGTGATCCGGCAGTGGGCGGGCGTTCTGGAGAGTACGCTGCGGCCGGTACGCCCATGACGCCCGTACGACCGGAGCGGCCGGACGAGCCCTGACCAAGGGGTCGCCGGGCGGCCGATGTCCGTGCAGTCTGGAGAAGAACCCCGGCCGGCACGGACCGCGAGGCCGCCCGGCCGGGCACGAGCCGAACCGGGGTGCTGCCTGATCATGCACGGACACGAGTGGGACGCGACCGCCGCCGCCGGCCCCGCACCCGGCGGTGCCCCCGTACGCCCCGACGGCCACCGACTCGTGCCGCTCGCGACGGCCCTGCTGCAGGGCGACGGTCTGATCCTGCACTGGAGCGAGGACGCCGAGGAGCTCCTCGGCTACACCGCGGAGGAGGCCGTCGGCAGTTACGCCGCCCAGCTGCTCACGGACGGCGGGGACCGCCCCGAGGTGCTCGCCCTGTTCGAACGCATCATGGGGGGCACCGGCTGGTCCGGCGTGTTCCCGGTCCGTCACCGGGACGGCCACAAGGTCGACCTGGAGTTCCGCACCTACCCGATCGCCGGCCCCGGCGGCACCCTGCTGCTGCTCGCGACCGCCTCCGACTCGCGGGCCCTGCACGCCATCGAGGCAGACCTCGCCGTCCTCGACGGCATCTTCGGCCGCTCACCGATCGGCATGGCCGTCTACGACACCGACCTGCGCTACGTGCGGATCAACGAGGCGCTGGCCCGGATGAACGGCGTCCCGGCCGCCGCCCACCTCGGCCGCCGGATATCCGCGGTGCTGCCCGGCATCAACACCGCCGAGATCGAGCAGACGATGCGACAGGTGCTGAAGACCGGAAGGCCCGTGGTCGACGCCCGTTCGCACGGCCGCGTCCCCGGCGACCCGAGACGGGACCACGCCTGGTCGGCCTCCTACTTCCGGCTGGAGGACTCCACCGGCCGGGTCTTCGGCGTCTGCTCCTCGATCATCGACGTCACCGAACGCTTCCAGGCGGAGGCCCGGGCCGCCCGGGCCCAGGAGCGCCTGGCCACCATCGCCGAGGCGACCGCCCGGATCGGCACCACCCTCGACCTCCAGCGCACCGCCGAGGAGCTGATCGAGGCCGTCGTCCCCCGGTTCGCCGACTTCGCGACCGTAGACCTGCTGGAGCCGGTGCTGCGCGGGGCCGAGCCCAGCGCCATCCCCGCCGACCGGACGATCACCCTGCGCGCCGTCGCGGTCGGCGAGTCCTACGAGTCGGGCCTCGTGCACGCCGTCGACGTCGTCGGGGAGACCTCCGAGTACGCCCCCGACCGCAGCTACACCCAGTGCCTGCGCAGCGGCCGCCCGCTGGTGCGCGCCAAGGTGACCGAGGAGGTGCTGCGCGGGCTGGTCTCCAGCGAGGACCGGGTGGCCCCCGGCATGGCGGCCGGCATCCACTCGTACCTGATGGTGCCGCTGACCGCCCGGGGCATGGTGCTGGGCGGCTCGGAGTTCATCCGGATGCGCAATTCCGAGCCGTTCAGCGACGCGGACGTCGCACTGGCCGAGGAGCTGGTCGCCCGCACCGCCCTGGCGATCGACAACGCCCGGCTGTACCGGCGCGAGCGGGAGACGGCGCTGACCCTGCAGCGCAGCCTGCTGCCGCAGGAGATCCACCGCACCCTCGGTCTGGAGATCGCCTACCGCTACCTGCCGAGCAGCGTGGTCAGCGAGGTCGGCGGCGACTGGTTCGACGTCGTCCCGCTGTCCTGCGGCCGGGTGGCGCTGGTGGTCGGGGACGTGATGGGCCACGGCATCCGGGCGGCCGCCACGATGGGCCAGCTGCGCACCGTCGCCCGGACGCTGGCCACCCTCGACATGCCCCCGGAGCAGGTCCTCACCCGACTGGACGAGACCGCCTCGGGGATCGGCGAGGGCCAGTTCGCCACCTGCATCTGCGCGGTCTACGACCCGTTGGACCGCACCGTGCAGGTCGCCTCGGCCGGCCACCTGCCGCCGGTGTGGGTCGGCCCGGACGGCACCGCCCGGCGGGTCGAGGTCCCGCCCGGCGTGCCGCTGGGCGTCGGTGGGGTGGCCTTCGAGTCCACCGAGTTCACCCTCCCCGAGGGCGGCATGGTGACCCTCTACACCGACGGCCTGGTCGAGCGGCGGGGCCAGGACCTCGACGACGGCATCGACCTGCTGGCCCGCACCCTCGCCGGGCCAGGCCGGACGCTGGAGGAGAGCGCCGACGCCGTCCTCGCCGCGCTGGTCACCGACGGCACCGACGACGACATCGCGATGATCATGGCCAGGGTGCTGCCGCTGCCCGCCGACCGGATCGCGACCCTCCCGCTCACCGGCGGCGGCCGGCTGCCCGGCAAGGCCCGCCGCTTCACCCGCGCCACGCTGGACGCCTGGGGCCTGTCCGCGCTCTCCGACTACGCCGAACTGCTGGTCAGCGAACTGGTGACGAACGCCCTGCTGCACGCCGGGGCGCCGCGCCGGCTCCGGCTGTTCCGCGACCGCGTGCTCACCGTGGAGGTCTCCGACGCGGGCGGGCAGACCCCGCAGCTGCGCCCGTTCGCCGAGCAGGACGAGGGCGGGCGCGGGATGTTCCTGGTCAGCGAGCTGGCCCAGCGCTGGGGCAGCCGGCTGACCCGGGACGGCAAGGTGGTCTGGGCGGAGCTGGAGCTGCCCTTCGGGACGGTGTAGCCGCCCGTCCCCGAGCCCCGGGAACGACGTTCCCCCGCACCTCCGCGCCGGCGGCGCGGGGGAACGGGGGAACGGTCCGGCCCGATCAGGCGTCCAGCTTCTCCGCTGTCGGGGCGGCTGCCGGGGTAGCCGCCGGAGCGGGGACCGGGACGGGATCGGCCGCCGGCTGGGCGGGCAGGCGCCGCAGCAGCCGCCAGGCCATCACCGCCGCGCCGGTCAGCAGCGCGGCCGCCAGCAGGCCGGCGCTGTTCATGCCGTACACGAAGGACTCCCGGGCGCTCGCCAGCAGCGGCTCCGCGACGGCCTGCGGCAGGCCCTGCGCGGTCTCGACCGCCGAGCCCAGTGACTCGCCGGCCCGCGCCGCGAGCGCCGGGTCCGTCCCGGCCGGCACGGTCAGCCCGCTCGCGTAGATCGAGCCGACCACCGAGCCGACCAGCGCGATGCCGAGCGCGGTGCCCAGCTCGTACGCGGTCTCCGAGACCGCCGAGGCGGCGCCGGCCTTGTCGGCGGGCGCGGCGTTCAGCACCAGGTCGGCGCCGAGCGTGTAGACGACCCCCTCGGCCGTGCCGACCAGCAGGAAGGAGGCGGCCAGCAGCAGGTAGGTGGTGTCCTGCTGGATCCAGCCGAGCGCACCGACGCCGAGGCCCATCGCGAGCAGGCAGGAGGTCAGCGCCGAGCGGGCGCCGAAGCGCCGGGCCAGCCGGGCGGTGAGCAGTCCGCCGACCACCGAGCCGACGAAGGCCGGCAGCTCGGCCAGGCCCGCCCGCAGCGGTTCGTAGCCGCGGACCAGCTGGAGGTACTGCGAGGTCACGAAGACCACGCCGGAGAGCCCGATCAGGGAGATCAGCGAGGCCAGCGCGGCGGCGGTGAACCGCCGGTCGCGGAAGAGCCGGACGTCCAGCAGCGGGGTCTCCAGCCGCAGCTGACGGCGGACGAACAGGGTCAGCGCGGCGGCGCCGAGCAGGAAGGTGAGGGGGACGTCCCAGCGGGCCACCCCGTGCGCGGCGGCCTCCTTGACGGCGTAGACGACGCCGATCACGCCGGCCATCGACAGCACGACGCTCAGCACGTCCCAGCGGCCCGGCTTCGGGTCCCTGGACTCCGGCAGCAGCCAGGCGCCGGTGACCAGCAGCAGGACCAGGATCGGGATGTTCAGCAGGAACACCGAGCCCCACCAGAAGTGCTCCAGCAGCACCCCGCCGACCACCGGCCCGAGCGCGGCGCCCGCGGTGGCGGCCGCGCCCCAGATGCCGATCGCGGTGGCCCGCTCCCGGTGGTCCGGGAAGAGGCTGCGGATCAGCGACAGGGTGGACGGCATGATCGTCGCCCCGGCCACGCCGAGCAGCGCGCGGGCCAGGATCAGCCAGCCGGAGGTGGGCGCGTAGGCGGCCAGCAGCGAGGCGGCGCCGAAGGCGGTGGCGCCGGTCAGCAGCAGCCGCTTGCGGCCTATCCGGTCGCTCAGCGCGCCCATGCTGACCAGCAGGCCGGCCAGCACGAAGGAGTAGGCGTCGCCGATCCAGAGGAGCTGGGTGCCGCTGGGGCGCAGCGTCTCGCTGATGGAGGGGAGGGCGAGGGAGAGGACGGTCGCGTCGACCGCGACCACGGTGACGGCCAGGACGAGGACGGCGAGGCCGGTCCAGCGCTGGCGGGGAGTGCTCTGCAGGGTGGTGCCGGTGTGGACGGTGCTGCTCATGGCGTATCGGTGTCCGGTTTCCGGTCCGGGGCGGGGTGGTGCGAAGGGGGGGTGGGCGCAGGGGGCAGGGGTGCGGGGGGCAGGGGTGCCGGGGGCGCGGGGGCGTCGGAGCGGCGCAGCGCACCGCCGAGGAACAGCTCGGCGAGCGAGAAGGCGGCGTCGCGCGGGGCGAGGCGGCCGTCCTGGATGGACCAGCCGATGCCCGCGACGAGGTCGAAGAAGGCCTCGCTCAGCCAGGCGGCGCTCAGCTCGATGCGGAACACGCCCTGCTGCTGGCCGCGCAGGAAGAGCGCGTGCAGCCGGGCGATCTGGACCTCCCAGAGGTCGTTGATGCTGTCGTCGTCGTAGAGCTGGTTCTCGCCGGCCAGGAAGGCGCAGAGCGAGGCGTCCGGGACGGCGGCGTCCACCAGGCGGCGCAGTGCCGCCGCGCTGTCGCCGTCCTCGACGGCCGCGGTGTCCAGCGCGGCGGCGAAGCGGCGCAGGCCGAGCAGGCCGATCTCGCGGATCAGGGCCTCGCGGCCGGGGAAGAGCCGGTGCAGGGTGGCCCGGCTGATGCCGGCGGCGCGCGCGATCTCGTCCAGGTGGGCGGTGGGGCGTCGGGAGAGCACGCCGACGGCGGCTTCCAGGACGGTGTCACGATCGGTGGCCATGAGTCGAGTGTAGGTCATCTGAGACGTGGATGTCTCATACTTAAGGTCTGCGTCTCGAATGCTGCATGCGTCGGCGGCGTCCGGACGTGAAAAAACCGGGGACGGCGGGTGCCGTCCCCGGTCGGGGTCCTGCGGGGCCGTGCGGCCCGGTCAGCTCTGGTTGTAGAACCCGGTCTCGTCGAGCGGGCGGTCGATCACCATGACCTCGACCTCGGCCGGGGTGAGCAGGAAGACCCGGCGGGCGATCCGCTCGATGCCGCCCTGGGTGCCGAAGACCAGTCCGGAGGCGAAGTCCACCATCCGCTTGGCCTCGGCCTCGTCCATCTCGGTGAGGTCCATGACCACCGGGATGCTCGCCCGGATGTGCTCACCGACCGTCCGCGCCGCCTCGAAACCGGTCGGCCGCAGGGAGACGATCTTCGCGGGGGCGGGGACGGACGAGACCGTCTCCTGCTCGACCCACTCGTCCTCGTACACCGCGGCCGGGTAGTGTCCCGAGGGCATCAGCCACCCGTTGTGGTGCTCGTCGCGAAGTGCTCCCATGCCGCGCCTCCCTGCCTCGTCCCGTCCTGGTCCCCCGGGGGTGGGTGCCCATTTTTGACACGTCATCCACTCGTCGGAACTGTCCGAGTATCGCACTGTTCACCGGTCCCGTGCCCGCTCGCGACCCCCGTACGAGTCGTGCCGCGCCGGAAACCCGGGCGAACCCGGGCAACATCAGCGACGCGGCCGGGCGCCGTACGGTTGCGCGCGTAGACCATATCGGTCTCGGTCACCGCCCAGTTGACTTTCTGTCAACAATGCGGAAACGATTTCACTCGCCGGTGGCGCCGTCCACCAGTTCGCGCAGCAGATCGGCGTGACCGTTGTGCCGGGCGTACTCCTCGATCATGTGGACGAGGATCCACCGGAGCGTCACCTCCTGCCCGTGGCGCGGCCGCTTGCCCACGGTGTCCAGCGACAGGCCGGCGCTCACCCGGCGGGCCGCGGCCACCTCGGCGCGCCAGACGGCGAAGTCGGCCGCCACGTCCGCGGTGTCGACGTGGTCGAAGTCGCCGTCCGGGTCGGCCTCCGTCCAGTAGTGGCCGGTGGTGAACTCCTCGCCGGACAGCACGCCCTGGAACCAGTGGCGCTCCACCTCGGCCATGTGCCGGACGAGGCCGAGCAGCGAGAGCGTGGACGGCGGGACGGAGCGCAGCCGCAGCTGGTCGTCGCTCAGGCCCTCGCACTTCAGGGCGAGGGTGCTGCGGTGGTAGTCGAGCCAGGCGGTGAGCATGGCGGTCTCGTCGGCGGCCATCGGCGGGTCTATCCGCGGGGAGAGTTCGGTCATGCGGGCCATCCTGGCGCCCCGCGCGGACGGGGGCGAGCGAATTCCCGGGCGGGCGTCGGGGCGGCGGGCGTCAGGCCGCCCGGGACCGGCGGCGGGCGGCGGCGGCCCGCCAGAGCCCGACCGCGCTGCCCAGCACCAGCAGGGCGATCACGCCCGCCGACACCAGGAAGGCCGCGGAGCCGGGTTCGCCCGCGCTGGCGGCGGCCGTCACGTACACCGCGGTGGTCGGCACCACGCCGATCGCGGTGGCCGACAGGAACGGCAGGAAGCGGACGCCGGAGAAGGCCGCGCCGTAGTTGGCCGCCTGGAACGGCATGCCCGGCAGCAGCCGCAGCACCAGCACGCTGCGGAAGCCCTGCTCGGTGAAGCGCCGGTCGAGCGGTCCGAGCACCCGCCCGCGCAGGTACGGCCGCAGCGCGTCCCGCCCGAGACCGCGGCCGAGCGCGAAGGCCATCGCGGCCCCCAGCGTGGTGCCGAGCACCGCGAGCAGCACGCCCTGCTGGATGCCGAGCAGCAGCCCGGCGGCGGCGTTCAGTGCGGGCCGGGGGACGAAGGCGAGGGTGCCCACCGCGTAGACGGTGGCGAACAGCGGCGCGAACCAGTACCCGGGCATCCGGTCGGCGAGCCCGCCGTCGAGCAGTGCCGTCGGGCTCCAGAGCAGCAGCGAACCGGCCGCGGCGGCCAGCAGCGCCACCAGCAGCGCGAACCGCCACCACGGCGAACGGGCGGCGGCGGCCGGGGGGAGTTCCTCGGCCGCGGTGGCGGGCGGGTCTGTCACGGGAGCTGGCACCGGCCGAGCCTAACCCGTGGGCGGGGCCGCCCGGCCGCCCGCCCGCCTGGTCCGCCCGGCCCGGTGGAGGCGGAACCGTGCCGTCCGGCCGCGCGGTGGTCGGCGGTGACCCGGGGAGGGGCTCCCCGAGTCACCGGCTCACCGGACGGTGAGGTTCCCGCCGGTGGTGCTCTCCTCCGGCGCCGGGTCGGTGGCCGTCGTGGCGGGACGGCTCCGGTCGGCCGGTGCGTGCGCGCTGCCCGGGCCGTCGGCGTGCTGTTCGGCCCGGCGCAGGGCGCCGGCGCTCAGCAGCAGGGCGAGGGCGAGGGCGGTGACCAGGCCGAAGGAGACGGTCAGCGAGGTGGCCTGGGCGAGGGCGCCGATGACGGCCGGGGCGATCAGGCCCGAGGTGTAGGTGACGGTCGCGACGCCCGCGATGGCCTGGCTGGGGTTGCTGCCGATCCGCCCGGCCGCCGCGAAGGCCAGCGGCACGGTGACCGCGATGCCGACGCCGAGCAGCGCGAAGCCCGGGATGGCCAGCGCGGGGCTGTCGGCGGCCACCACCAGCAGGCCGCCGGCGGTGGCGACGGCGCCGCCGAGCCGGGTGGTGCGGACGGCGCCGAGGCGGCGGATCACCGCGTCCCCGGCGAGCCGGCTGACGGCCATGGTGAGCGAGAAGGCGGTGTACGAGGCGGCCGCGAGGGTGGCCGAGGCGCCGGTGACGTCCCGCAGGTAGACACCGCTCCAGTCCATCGAGGCGCCCTCGGCGAAGACGGCGCAGAAGCCGACCAGTCCGATCACCAGCGAGCTGCGCGGGGGCAGGGCGAAGCGCGGCGGCGCCTCCGCCCCCGCGGCGGCGCGCAGGTCCGGCAGGCCCCGGCAGACCGGCTGGGCCAGGGCGAGCAGGGCGAGCGCGGTGACGGCCAGCTGGAGCCGGGCGTCGAGCGCCAGGTGGGCGGCGAGGATGCCGAAGGCGGAGGCCAGCAGGCCGCCCGCGCTCCACATCCCGTGCAGTCCGGACATGATCGAGCGGCCGAGCCGCTGCTCGATCTCCACGCCCTGGGCGTTCATGGCGACGTCGGCCATCCCGGCGGTGGCGCCGTAGAGCAGCAGGACGGCGCAGAGCACCGGCAGCGAGGGGGCGAGGGCGGGCAGGGCGAGGGCCAGGCACCAGAGCGAGAGCAGGCCGCGGACCGCCGCCCGCCCGCCGTGGCGGTGGGTGATCCGGCCGGCCAGCGGCATCGCGAGGGAGGAGCCGATGGCGGGCATCACCAGGGCCAGGCCGAGCTGGCCGGGGGAGAGGTCCAGGCGGTCCTGGATCCACGGGATGCGGGTGACGAAGCTGCCGCTGACGGCGCCGTGCACGGCGAAGACCAGGGCGATGCTCGCCCTGGCCCGGCGTCGGGCGGCCGGCTGTTCCAGTGGTGGCGTGGCGGTGCTGCTCATCCGACGGTCCCTCCCGGGTCGCGCACTGCGGCGCGACGTCGCCCTGTGGGTGGTCTACGGGCCGGCCGTGCGGGCCGGGCGGCGGCGGGGCCGTTCGGCGGACGGCGCGACCGGCTGGTGGTTCGTCCCTCCGGTAAATTATCAGGAAGGGACCCTGATAGAAACACTCTGGAAGGATGAGCTGCCATGACCACCGCGCGTACGGCCACGCCGAGCACCGCCCGGGCGATCAACGACCGGCTGGCGCTCAACCTGCTCCTCGAACAGGGCCCCCTCACCGCGACCGAGCTGCGCGACCTCACCGGCCTCTCCCGGCCGACCGTCGCCGACCTGCTCGACCGCCTCCAGCGGACCGGCCTGGTGGCCGTCGTCGGCGAACGCGGCGAACAGCGCCGGGGCCCGAACGCGCGGCTCTACGCCCTCGTCGCCTCCCGCGCCCACATCGCCGCCTTCGACGTGCGCGCCGGCGGCGTCACCCTGGTCGTCGCCGACCTCGCCGGACGCACCCTCGCCACCGCCGAGGTCCCCGTCGAGGACGACGCGGCGCCCGGCACCGCCGAGCGGCTCGTCCGCACCCTGCGCGAGACCGCGCGCGGCGCCGGGGTCGAGCAGCTGCACACCGTCGCCGTCGGCGCCCCCGGACTCGTCGACCCCGCCACCGGGCGGCTGCAGAGCACCGGCAAGCTCCCCGCCTGGCACGCCGAACTCCTCGCCGAACTGAGACGGCTGCCCGACACCGAGGTGATCCTCGAGAACGAGGTCAACCTCGCCGGCCGGGCCGAGTACCGGATCGGCGCCGCCCGCGACCGCGACACCTTCGTGCTGATGTGGCTCGGCCACAGCGTCGGCGCCGCCGTCATCCTGGACGGGCGGCTGCGCCGCGGCTTCTCCGGCGGCACCGGCGAGATCTGCTTCCTGCCCGTCCCGGGCACCACCGGCCTGCCCAGCGCCGACAGCAGCGAGGGCGGCTACCACGGGCTGGTCGGCAGCGTCGCCGTCTGCGAGCTGGCCCGCGCCCACGGCCTGCCCGCCGCGCCCGACGGGAACGCCCCCGCCGGCGAGGCCGCCGTCCGCGCCGCCCTGGCCGCGCTCGGCCCCGGCGAGCCCGGCGGGCCGTTCCTGGACGCCCTGGCCGAGCGGATCGCCATCGGCGCGGCCAGCGTCTGCGTCGTCCTCGACCCGGGCTGCGTGGTGCTCGGCGGCGAGATCGGCCGGGCCGGCGGCGCCGAGCTGGCCGACCGGGTCGAACGGCGGCTGGCCGGGCTCTCCCCGCTGCGCACCGAGGTCCGGGCCGGTACGGCGGGCGGCGGGGCGATCCTCGCCGGCGCCGTGCTCACCGCCGGGGACGCCGTCCGCCGGGACCTCTTCGGCGAACCGTAGGGCTCGTCCGACCGACGACCCCCGCCGCGGCCCTCCGGGGGGCGCCGCTTCGCGGGCCCGGCACGCCGTACGGCAGGATGTCGGCGAGGGTTCGGCGCACGCCGGGCCCGTCCCTCCGGAGTCAGCGTCAGGAGTCGCACATGGGCCAGCCCGAGGCGCCGGTCAACCCGTACCGGATCGGCGAGGCCGCGGCGCTGCTCGGCGTCAGCGCCGACACCATGCGGCGCTGGGTGGACGCCGGGCGGGTCGCGGCCCAGCGGGACGAGCACGGCCACCGGATCATCCCCGGCGCCGACCTCGCCGCCTTCGCCCGCGAGCTGGCCCGGCCCGAGAACGCCGAGGCCGAGGGCCGGCCGTCCTCGGCCCGCAACCGCTTCCCCGGGATCGTCACCGACGTGGTGCTCGGCGACGTCGCCGCCCAGGTGGAGGTCCAGGCGGGCCCGTTCCGGGTGGTGTCGCTGATCAGCCGGGAGTCGGCCGAGGAACTGAACCTCGTCCCCGGCGCACCCGCCACAGCCGTCATCAAGTCCACCAACGTGATGATCGAACGGCGCTGAGCCCGGCGACCGACCCCGCCCCCACCGATCCGCACGAGAGGCCCCGCCCGGGATGACCCACCCGCACCCGCCGACCACCCAGCGCGCCGCCCTCCCCGCCCGGGCCGCGGCCGCGGCCGCCCGGCCCGCAGCCGGCCGCGAACAGGCCCCGGACGCCCGCCGACCGGTCCTCGCGGTGGCCCACCGCGGCGCCCCGTACCGCCACCGCGAGAACACCCTCGCCTCGGTCGAGGCCGCCCTCGCCGCCGGGGCCGACGCCGTCGAGGTCGACGTCCAGCTCACCCGGGACCGGGTGCCCGTCCTGCTGCACGACCGCACCCTGGAACGCCTCTGGGGCGACCCGCGGTCGATCGACCGGGTCACCGCCGAGCAGCTCGAGGAACTGCGCCGCGGCCCGCTCGCCGTCCCCACCCTCGCCGAGACGATCAAGGCCCTCGCCGCCCACGAGGGCCGCCGGCTCCTGCTCGACCTCGACGACCCCGGCCCCGCCGCCGCCACCTGGTCCGTCGTCGCCGGGCTCGGCGCCGAACGGCAGGTCGCCTTCTGCGGGCCGGCCACCGCGATGCTCGCCGTCCGCGCGCTGAGCCCGGACGCCGAGATCGCGCTCACCTGGAAGCAGCCCCGGATGCCCGCCCGGGCCCTGCTCGACGACCTGCGCCCGCGCTACCTCAACCCGCCGTTCGGCCTGGTCACCCCCGCCTTCACCGCGGCCGCGGCGGACGCCGGGCTGGAGGTCTCCAGCTGGACGGCCGACCTGCGCCGCACCATGCGCCGGCTGCGCGACTGCGGGGTCTCCTCCATCACCACCAACCGGATCGACGTGCTGCGCGCCGTCCTGGACGGCCGCCGGTGAACGTGCTGACCGGCCGGCAGCTGGGCCGCGCCCTGCTGGCCCGTCAGCACCTGCTCGCCCGCACCGGCCGGGAACCCGCCGAACTGATCCACCACCTCGGCGGGCTCCAGGCCCAGGCGGTGCCGCAGCCGCCCTACCTCGGCCTGCTCAGCCGGATCGACGGCTTCACCCCCGAGCGGCTCACCGCGCTGCTGGAACAGCGTGCCGCGGTGCGGATCGCGCTCCAGCGCGGCACCATCCACCTGGTCACCGCCGAGGACTGCCTGACGCTGCGACCGCTGCTCCAGCCCGTCCTCGACCGGGCCCTGCGCTCCACCTACGGCGCCCGGCTGGCCGGGCTCGACCTGGACGCCCTCGGGGCCGAGGCCCGCGCCCTGGTCGAGGCGGAACCGCGGACCTTCCAGCAGCTCGGCGCGCTGCTCGCCGCCACCCGCCCGGACCGCGACCCGGCCGCCCTCGCCCAGGCCGCCCGCTGCCTGCTGCCGCTCGTCCAGGTCCCGCCGCGCGGGATCTGGGACCGCAGCGGCCCCGCCGCCCACACCACCGCCGAGGCCTGGCTCGGCCGCCCGCTGGAGCGGGCACCGGCCCTCGACGACCTGGTCCTGCGCTACCTCGCCGCCTTCGGCCCGGCCACCGCGGCCGACCTGCAGAAGTGGTCCGGTCTCAGCCGGCTCGGCCCGGTGCTCACCCGGCTGGCGTCCCGGCTGGTCGCCTTCCGCGACGAGCACGGCCGGGTGCTCCACGACCTGCCGGAGGCGCCCCGGCCCGATCCGGAGACCCCGGCGCCGGTGCGGCTGCTCGCCCCCTTCGACAACCTGCTGCTCTCGCACGCCGACCGCACCCGGGTGCTGCCGGAGGAGTACCGGGGCCGGGTGATGACGCAGAACGGGATCGTGCTCGGCACCCTGCTGGTCGACGGGCTGGTCGCCGGGACCTGGCGGCTGACGGGCGGGCAGGAGGTGGCCGTCCGGCCGTTCACGGCGCTGCGGCCCGCCGACGAGCAGGCGGCGCGGGCCGAGGCGCAGCGGGTGCTGGACTTCGCGGGCGGCGGCGGGACGGTCCGCTTCGAGCCGGTGGACGGGGAGCGGTAGCGCTCCGCGTCCCGGGGACGGCCGCCCGGCGCCCCGGCGGCGTCCCGGGACGCCGGGGGACGGCGGGCGGGACGGACGCCGCCGGCCGCCTGCCGGAGCCCGCCGCGGCGCGGGACCGTCCCAGCCCGGACGCGGGCGGCGTCCCTGGGACGGCGAGGGCTCGAGGGACGCCCGCGGGGCCTCCTAGTGTCGTTCGGCGGCGGCCGGTCCCGGCCCCCGCAGTCCACTCCAGGAGCCGTCCATGCTCATGTCCTCGACCGTCAAACGCGCCGCCGTGGTGGTGGCCTCCGCCGGTATGGCCCTCGTCGCGCTGGCCGGTACGGCGAGCGCCAACTCGACCGCCGGCGACATCGCCTACGGCGACACCGGGACGGGCGTCTGGTGCGTCCAGCTGGCGATGAACGCCTCCAACGTGCACGCCGGCCTCCAGGCCGACGGCATCTGGGGCAAGCGCACCGAGGACGCGGTGCGGAAGTTCCAGGCGACCAACCGCGACAAGTGGGGCGGCACGCTCGACGTGGACGGCATCGTCGGCCACAACACCGGCCGCGTGATCCTGGAGGTCCTCGTCCACAACGAGCACGACCAGGCCGAGAAGTGCTGGAACTACCTGCCGACCTGACAGGCGCCCCCCGGGCCCGGCGCGGTGGCGGCCCCGCCGCCGCGCCGCCCACGGCTCCGCCCTCCCTCCCCCTCCGTCACACCCAGTGAGGAACCGTCATGAAGCGCATCCCGGCCGTGGTCGCCGCGATGTTCGCCGCGATTCTCGCGGCCCTGCTGGTCGCGCCCGCCGCGCAGGCCGCGAGCTGGCCCACCGTCCGCAACGGTGACCGCGGCGACAACGTCACCACCGTCCAGTACCTGCTGGCCGCCCACGGCTTCGCCACCGGCGCCGACGGTGCCTTCGGCGCCGGCACCGAGGACAAGGTCAAGGGCTTCCAGCAGTCCGCCGGGCTCAGCCCGGTGGACGGCGTCGTCGGCCCCGACACCTGGTCCAAGCTGATCGTCACCGTCCGCAAGGGCGACAAGGGCGACGCCGTCAAGGCGCTCCAGGTCCAGCTGAACGCCCACGGCGCCGGGCTGGCCGTGGACGGCGACTTCGGCGCCGGCACCGACTCGAAGGTGCGGGGCTTCCAGCAGTCCGCGGGCCTCAACCCGATCGACGGCATCGTCGGCCCGGCGACCTGGGGCGCCCTGCTCTCCGGCGGCGGCAGCACCGGTGGCGGCGGCGGCAGCGGCACCACCCTCACCCAGTCGCAGGCGGCCTCGATGCTCTCGTCCGCCGGGATCACCTGGTCCTCCTCGGGCAACTGCTCCGACCGCGGCAGCAGCAGCTGCACCTCCTTCGACGGGCTGCGCCGCGCCTCGGCGGACGGCGCCATCGCGCTCAAGCGCTCGATCGGCAGCTGCCCGCTGAACATCACCGGCGGCACCGAGACCGGCCACGCCAGCGGCACCTACAGCCACGGCAACGGCTACAAGCTGGACTTCGGCATGTCCGGCTGCCTCACCAACTACATCCACGGCACCTTCACCCACAGCGGCACCCGCGGTGACGGCGCCGACCTGTGGACCGCCGCCTCGGGCAACATCTACGCCAACGAGGGCAGCCACTGGGACGTGACCTTCATGAACTGACCGCCGACGCGGCGGTACCGCCCCGTGACGCGGGTCGGAAGACAGGCCCGAGCGGCCCGGCCGGATCCCCGGCCGGGCCGCCCGGGCGTTTCCGTGCGTCCGGGGCTCCGGAGGTCGGGGGCGCGCCAGGGGGACAAAACCGCCATTCCATCTGATCATCTGCTGAGATGGGGCGGTTCGGACTCATCGACGATCCCCGGCGGAGGTGGCGGTGTCCGTGGAGCGCCCGTCAGACGGTGTACCGGACCGGGACCGGGACCGGGACCGGGGCAAGGACCAGGACCAGCGCCAGGGTCAGGACAGGCGCCGGGCCCCGGACGGCCGGCCGGACCCGCGCCGGCCGTACCTGATGCTGCCGCCCGTGCTGCGGCAGGCGGCGGCCTGGTCGGCGGCGGTGATCCTGCTGATCGCCGTGGCCTCGCTGGTGGTCTTCGCCCTGGTCGAGCTGCGGGCGGCGACCGTGCCCGTCGTGGTGGCGCTGCTCGGAGCCTCGCTGCTCTACCCGGTGGTGCCGTGGCTGGTCCGGCGGGGCGTCGGCCGGGGCCTGGCCGCCGGGCTGACCTGTGCGGTGCTGGTCGCGTTCGTCGGCGGCGTGATCGCCCTGCTGGTCAACTCCCTGGTGCACAGCGCCCCGCAGATCGCCGACTCGCTGCAGGAGTCCGGGCGCCGGATCGCCGACTGGCTGGGGCCGTCCGGAGCGAAGGTCCAGCGCGCGCTCGACAACGCCAAGGGCGAGACCAACTCGCTGCTCTCCGCCCTCACCAGCGGCGTGCTCTCCGGGCTCGGCCTGCTCACCCAGCTCGCCACCGGCGGGGTGCTGGCGCTCGCCCTGGTGTTCTTCTTCCTGCGGGACGGCCACCGCACCGGTGAGGCCATCCGCTCCTACCTGCCCGAGCGCGGCGCCGGGACCGTGGTCGCCTGCGCCGAGCGGGCCTTCGACGCGATGGCGGGCTTCATGCGCGGCACCACGCTGATCGCGCTGATCGACGCCACCTTCATCACCATCGGCCTGGTGGCGCTCGGGGTGCCGGGCGCTCCGGGGCTGGGCGCCCTGGTGTTCATGGGCGCCTACATCCCCTTCGTCGGGGCCTTCCTGTCCGGGGCGGTGGCCGTGCTGGTGGCCCTCGCCGACGGCGGGCTGGGCACCGCGCTGTGGGCGCTCGGCGTGGTGCTGGCGGTCCAGCTGATCGAGGGGAACGTCCTCCAGCCGCTCATCCAGAGCCGCACGGTGGAGCTGCACCCGGCCACCATCATGGTCGCCGTGGTGGCGGGCTCCGGTATCGCGGGCATCCTCGGAGCGCTGCTCGCGGTGCCGATCTGCGCCGCGGGCGTGGGTGTCGTCTCGGTGCTGCGCGGGGTGCCGGGGCCGCGCACGGCCCGCCGTTCGGCGGGCGGTCAGTAGCGGGCGGCGGCGCGAGGGGGGGCAAGTCGCTTGTGGCGGCCCCCGGATGCGTGCGAGGATTCATAACGCGACGAAAGTCGCAATAACTTGGAGGGGGTGGCATGGCACGGACCACGGAGCTGATCGGCGTCGCCGATGCGGGGGCCGGACCGTACGGGATCGCGGTGGGGCCGGACGGGGGCGTCTGGTGCACGCTGGTGCACTCCGGGCGGATCGCCCGGCTGGCGGCGGACGGCACGGTCGAGCGCCACGACCTCGGCGCACCCGACTGCGGCCCGTCGGTGATCACGGCGGGCCCGGACGGCGCGCTCTGGTTCACCCGGATGCGCGACCGCCGGATCGGCCGGATCGCCGTCGACGGGACGACGCGCTCCCACACCCTGCCGGGGGAGGGCTCCGGGCCGTACGGGATCGCCGCCGGGCCCGACGGGGCGCTCTGGTTCACCGAGCCCGACGCCGACCGGATCGGGCGGATCACCGTGGACGGCGAGCTGACGGCGTACCCGCTGCCGCTCACCGGGGCCTTCCCGGCGCTGATCACGGCCGGGCCGGACGGCGCCCTGTGGTGCACGCTCAACCGGGCGGACGCCGTCGCCAGGATCGGCGTCGCCGGTGACGTCACCGTCCACCCGCTGCCCACCGCGGGCACCGCGCCGGTGGGGATCACCGCGGGGGCGGACGGCGCGCTCTGGTACGTCGGCATCGGCGGCGGGCTGGTCGGCCGGATCACCGTCGAAGGCGAGGTCACCGAGTACCCGCTGGCCGACCGGGCGGCCCGGCCGCACGCGATCGCCTGCGGCCCGGACGGCCGCCTCTGGTTCACCGAGTGGGCCGCCGGCCGGATCGGCGTGCTCGCCCCCGACGGCCGGCTCGACGGCCACCCGCTGCCCGGCCCGGACGCCGAACCGCACGGGATCGCCGTCGGACCGGACGGCACGGTGTACGCGGCCCTGGAGCGCGGCGAGGTCGCCCGGCTGACCGTGCGGGACTGACGCTCCGACGGCGTCCGGGCGGCCGGTTCACGGCTGCCGGCGCAGCAGCTCCTCCAGATCGGCGAGCAGGCCGAGGGCGGCGGCGCGGTCGGGGCTGGCCGCCGGGGCGGGGGCCCGCTCGGCGATCACCCGCAGCGCGGCGGCGGCCTGCCGGGCGAACAGCGCGAGCAGGTCCAGTTCGGGCAGGCTGGCCCGGGCCTGCGGGGCCGGGTCGAGCACCTCCAGCACGCCCAGCACCCTGCTGCCGTGCGTCAGCGGCGCCGCCATCAGCGCGTTCGGCACGTAGGCGGTGGACTCGGCGAAGTCCCGGTCGAAGGTGCGGTTGGCGCCCAGGTCGTCGACCACCATCGGCTCGCCGGAGGCCGCGACCCAGCCGGCGATCCCGCGTCCGGCCGGGAAGCGCCGGCCCACCAGGGCCTCCTCCCCGCGCCCCGAGACGGCCTGGAAGACCAGCTCGCCGGCGGCCTCGTCGAGCAGGCAGACCGAACCGGCCTCGGCGCCGAAGATCGCCCGGGCCACGTCCACCACGGACTGCAGCAGCTCGCGGGCCAGCGGGTCGACGGCGGGGTCAGTGCTGAGGGTCATCGGGCGCCTCCGTGAGGGGGGTGGACGGGCGGGGGCCGACCTGGACGTTGGCCGCGGTGAGGTAGAGCGCGCTCTTCAGCTGGAAGGTCGTCAGCCTCGGCCGGCCGGACAGGATGCGGGCGCACAGCCCGGCGACGTAGGGGGTAGCGAAGCTGTTGCCGGTGGTGCGGATGGTCGCCCCGCCGAGCCAGGGCACCCGGACGTTCTGGCCCGGGGCGAAGAACTCGACGGGCGGCGCCGGGTTGTACAGGTGCAGGGCCGGGTCGTCCTCCTGGTGGCTGCCGACCGAGATGACCGAGGAGAAGCGCCACGGATAGCTCTCCACCTGCGTGTTGTGCGCGGAGGCGACGATCGCGGTGCGGGCGAAGAAGGCGTCGTCGGCGATCGCGTGCAGCTCCTCCAGGAAACGGGTCCGGGTGGTGGAGAGGCTGAGGTTCACGACGTCGAAGCCCTGCCCGACGGCCCAGCGCAGCCCGGCGATCAGCATGTCTCCGGTGCCGGTGAAGCGCTCGCCGAGCACCCGGACGCTGTACAGCTCGCAGTCCGGGGCGGTGCGGCGGATGATGCCCGCGCAGGCGGTGCCGTGGCCGCAGGTGTCGCCGGCGGCGTCGGGGCGGACCACCAGCTCCCGGGTGACCGGATCCTTGAGCACCGCCCAGGACCCGTTCAGCGGGCCGACCAGCGGGTGGTCCGGTTCGACCCCGGAGTCCACCACGCAGACCCGCACCCCCTTGCCGGTGCCGCCCTCCCGGGTGCCGCCCTCCCCGGTGTCGTCGCCGTCGGCGAGCACCGGGAGGTCGGCGGCGGACCGCCCGCGCAGGCTCCAGGTGAGGCCGGCCGGGCCGTTCACCGGGCGCCCCCGATCCGTTCGGCCCGCCGCACGCCCGGCAGGTGCCCCTTGGCGGCGAAGCGGTCCCGGGCGGTGGCCGCCGCCGCGGCGGCCTCGGCCGGCCGGTCGAGCAGCAGCAGCGCGTGGGCGCGGTCCAGCGCGGTGAGCGCCTGCAGCAGCAGCGACTCGGTGCGCTCGGCGGCGGCCGCGGCGGCCGCGGTGAGCTCCAGCGCCGGGCCGGCCTCGCCCGCGGCGGCGGCGACCCGGCCGCGCAGCGCGTCCAGTTCGATCGCCAGCACCGGCGCCGGCGCGGCCGTCGCGTCGACGCCCTCCAGGTGCCGGGCGGCCTGACCGGGGCGGTCGGTGTCCAGCAGGACCCGGGCGGTGGTGAGGGCGAGCCGTGGCAGCGGGGCGGCCGAGCCGAGCCGGCGGGCCACCTCGGCGGCGTCGGCGAGCAGCTCCAGGGCCTGCCCGGTCTGGCCGGTGGCCGCCGCGGCCTGGGCCGTCAGAGCCGGCAGCGAGATCATCGCGTCGGCCAGCGACAGCTCGCCGGCCAGGCCGTTGGCCTCGGCGAGCAGCAGCTCGGCCTCGCCGGGGCGGTCCCGCAGCGCGAGCAGCACCGCCAGCGGGCCGTCCAGCGCGACCCGGACCGTCCGCCGGCCGGCGCCGTGCTCGGCGAGCAGGGCGCGCAGCCGGAAGGTGGCGTTCGGGACGGGCTCGGGGCCGGCCAGCAGCGAGGCGGCCAGCGCGGCCAGCACCGCGGCCCGGTCCAGCTCGGCGTCGGTGCGGGAGACGTGGCCGAGGGCCTCGTCGAGCAGCCGGTCGGCCTCGGTGTGCCGGCCGGCCAGCAGGTGCTCCTCGGCCAGCCGCAGCCGGGCCCGGGCCTGGCCGAGGTCGTCCCCGGCGCCGGCGAACAGCGGCAGCACCGCGCGGGCGGTGGCCGCGGGTTGCTCCGGGCCGGGCGGCAGGCCGCGGGTGGCGAGGGCGAGCCGGGCGTGCGCGGCGTCCAGCGGGTCGGCGGCCGCGTCCCGGACCTGCGCCAGCACGGGCAGGGCCTCCTCGGCCCGGCCGAGGGCCAGCCGGGCCTCGCCGAGGCGGCGCAGGACGGGGCCGGCGCCGCGCTCGTTGGGGTAGTGCAGCCGGACGGCGCGCTCCAGCAGGTCGGTGGCGGCGGGCAGGTCGGCGTGCTCCAGGGCCAGGGCGCCGGCGGCGCCGAGGGTGGCCGCCGCGCGGGTGCGCAGGGCGTCCGTCCGGGCGTCCAGCAGGCCGAGTTCGAGCCGGTAGCGGTGGGCCCGCTCCAGGTGGTCGCCGACGGCGGCGCCCCCGGCGGTGCGGACGGCGGGCAGGTCGGCGGCCCGCTCGTGGCGCTCGGCGCGGGCGCGCTTGGACATCGACTGGTACACCGACTCCTGGACCAGACCGCTGCTGAACCGGTAGCCGTCGCCCGCCGGTTCGACCAGGCGGCGCTCGGCCAACCGCTGCAGCGCGGCGTGCAGCCGCGGCGGGGTGTCGTCGCCGCTGCCGCCGGCCAGGCCGGGCAGGCCGTCGAGCGGGCCGGTGAAGACGTCGTCCTCCGGATCGGCGAAGGCGTCCTGGTCGGCGCCGCCGTGGGCGAGCCCGGCGAGTTCGGCGGCGCGGAAGGCCCGGCCGAGCACGGCGGCGAGGTCCAGCGTGGTGCGCTCGTCCCGTTCGAGGTCGTCGATCCGCGCGCTGAGCAGTGCCCGTCCGGTGGGCGGCAGCTCCTCGGCGAGGGCAGGGCCGTCCGCCTCGGTGAGGGCGGCCAGCAGCTCCTCCAGGTGCAGCGGGTTGCCCTCGGCCCGCTCCAGCAGCCGGCCGGGCACGGTGTCCTGGTGGGCGCTCAGCTCGGTCAGCTGGGCGGCCAGCAGAGCCGACTCGTCCCAGGACAGACCGCCGACCGGCAGGGCCGGCAGCTCCGGGCGGGAGGCGGGCAGCTCCGGACGGGCCAGGCACAGCAGCAGCACCGGGGCCGCGCCGAGGGCGGCGACCAGCCGCTCGGCGGCGTCCAGCAGCACCGGACCGGCCCACTGGCAGTCGTCCAGGACCAGGACGGCCGGGCGTTCGACGGTGCGCCCGCGCAGGATCGCCGCCAGCCGGTCCAGGGACTCGGCCGCGCCCACCTCCGGGGCCACCGCGTCCTCCAGCCGGGCCAGCGCCTCGGCGGGCGCGGCGGCTCCGGCGCCGTCGTCCAGCAGGGCCCGGACGGCCTCGGCCAGCGGGGTCAGCACGCCCTGCTCGCCGTAACTGCGGCAGCGCCCGGTGCCGCAGCGGGCGGCACGCCGGCCCACCCGCTCCTGCCACTCGCGCACCAGCCGGGTCTTGCCGATCCCGGCCTCGCCGACCACCAGCAGCAGCTCGGCGCCCCGACCGCCCGCCACCCGTGCGAACGCGGCGTCCAGCAGAGCCAGTTCGCGCTCCCGGCCGACCAGCGGGACGTCGAAGCGGCGCAGCAGCTCCGGGTCGTCCTCGTCCAGCCCGACGAGGCGGTAGGCGGTGACCGGCTCGGCCTTGCCCTTGAGCCGCAGCGGGCCCACCTCGTGCACCTGGGCGGCCGGGCCGGCCGCGCGCAGGGTCTGCGGGCCGATCAGCACCTGGCCGGGCGCGGCCTGGGTCTGCAGCCGGGCGGCGATGTTCACCGTCTCGCCGGAGATCAGTGCCTGGCGCGCCGAGGCGTCCGAACCCGCCACCACCTGGCCGGTGTTGACGCCGATCCGGACGTCCAGACGGACCCCGAGGGTGGCGTCCAGCTCGGTGTTGAGGTCCTCGAGGTCCTCCAGCATGGCCAGGGCGGCCGCCAGCGCCCGGTGGGCGTCGTCCTCGCGGATCACCGGGACGCCGAAGACCGCCATCACCGCGTCCCCGATGAACTTCTCCAATGTGCCGCCGTGCGCCTCGATCTGGCGGTGCATCCGCTCGAAGTAGCGCAGGATCACCTCGCGCAGCGTCTCCGGGTCGAGCGCGCCGGACAGCGCGGTGGAGTCGACCAGGTCGCAGAAGACCACCGTGACCAGTTTGCGCTCCTCGGCGGCCAGGTCGAGGGCGGCGGCCCGGGAGGTGCCGCAGGAGGGGCAGAACTGATCGTTCGTGCCGGCGAGTTGGGCGCATTGTGGGCAGGGCATGGTGGCAGTCCTTCGCTAGGGCTCGTCTGACAATTCCCGCCGCGCCGCGAATTGTCAGACAAGCCCTGGTCCCTCGCGGTGCGGGAGTGCTGTCGGATCCGGGCGTGTCGTCGGGGTGGACGTCGCCGGGCCGTGGGCGTGCCGTCGGACCCGGGAGTGCTGTCGGATCCGGGCGTGCGGGTGTGCCGGGCCAGGCTCCCCGGCCGGGCTTCGGGCCCGGTTCGAGGGCGCCTGGCCGGCGGTATGGCCGCAGCTCGGAGCGGGTCCGCGGGCCCCCCGGCCGGGCCGGCCGGCCGCCCCGGACGCGCCGGCGGCCGCCCCGGCCTGCGGCCATACCGGTGCCGTACCGGTTCCCGGGCCCCGCGCAGCCGGGCCGGCCTAACGTCCTCACCACGGCGGACCACCACCCGCTGCACCCCTACCGATCCACCCAGTGAGAGGAGTTCAGCCATGGCCGAGAACATCGACCCGATCGTCGGCGAGGACGGCGAGGAGACCCCCGAGGTCGAGGCGCACGCCGCCAACATCCTGGACCTGCAGGCGATGAAGGTCCTCCAGGACGCGGCCGACGGCAACTGCTTCAGCCTGATCAGCTACGTCAACTCCGCCGAGACCTCCGGCGCCTGAGGCGCGGCAGGCCGGCGGTCCCGGCACGGGGGCGGGCGCACCACCGCCCCCGGCCGGCACGCCGGACCGCAGGCCCCCGGGGCGGTCCCGTCGGCACGGGACCGCCCCGGCCCGATTCCACCCCCCACCCCGGAGGACGGCCATGGAGCCCACCTCGCTCTCCCGCAACCGGGACTTCCGGCTGCTCTGGGTCGGCGGCCTGCTGGCCTCGCTCGGCTCCCAACTCGCCTCGATCGCCCTGCCGCTGCTCGTCCTGCGGGACACCGGCTCGCCCGCCCAGGCCGGTGCGATCGGCACCGTGTCGGTGGGCGCGCTGCTGCTCACCATGCTGCCCGGCGGCGTGCTCGCCGACCGGATCGAGCGGCGCCAGCTGATGCGGGTCTGCGACGTCGGGAGCCTGCTCGCCGTCACCGCGCTGGTGCTCGCCGTCCTGAACGGGCGCACCCCACTGCCGCTGGTCCTGCTGGTCGCCGCCGCCGGGGCGCTCATCGCCAGCACCTACGGGCCCGCCGCCGGCGGCCTGCTGCGCGCGGTGGTGCCTCGCGACCAGGTCCGCGCCGCCTCCTCCCGGATGCAGGCGCGCGGCGCCGCGGCCCGGCTGATCGGTCCGCTCGGCGGCGGGGCGCTGTTCGCCTGGCACCCGGTGCTGCCGTTCGTCGCCGAGGGCGTCGGGCTGCTGCTCTCCACGGTCTGCGTGGCGCTGATGCGGACGAGGTCGGTGCCCGCCTCCCGGGCCGGGGCGGTGTTCAGCCGCTCCGAGCTGACCGCCGGGCTGTCCTTCATCTGGCACCAGCCCTATCTGCGCACCCTGCTGCTGATCTTCGGCCTCGGGATGAACTTCGCGTTCAGCGCGCTGATGTTCACCACCCTGGCCGTTGCCTCGGACGGCGGACGCTCCGGAGTCGGCGGCGGCACCGTGGTCTCCTTCACCGCGGCCGGGGCGCTGGCAGGCGCGCTGCTCGCCCCGCGGCTGGACGCACCCCCGGCCTGGTGGCCGGGCGGCGCCCACGGCGCGCGCGACGGCAGCCTGGTGGCGCTGAGCTGCTGGGCGGCCGCCGTCACCGCCGGGGTGCTCGTGCTCACCCGGGAGCCGGTGCTGATCGGGCTGCTCTGCGCGGTGTGCATGTGCCTGTCCACGGTGGCCAGCATCGGCTTCGTGTCCGGGATGCTGCTCGCCGCGCCGCCGGACCGGATCGGCCGGGTGCAGAGCGCGGCCGGCTTCCTCTCCACGCTGGTCCAGCCGTTCGGCCCGCTGGTGGGCGGCGCCCTGCTCGGGGCCTTCGGCGGCACCCGGACCTTCGCGCTGCTGGCCCTCGCCATCGCGCTCTGCGCGGCCGTGGTGACCTGGGCGCCGCCGGTCCGCCGCGGGCCGGCCCTGCTGCCCGCCGTCTGACCCCCTGAACCCCCGGGGCCCGTGGGCGCGCCCGGTACCAGCCGTCCAGCGACCGGAAGAGGAGGCCCGCCATGGCCGGCGCCCAGGAGACCCAGCTGTACTGCCTCGCCGACCCGACGTACTACGACACCCCGGGCCGGCTGCGCGACCGCTCCACCCGCTACGCCCTCGGGCTCGGCGCACCGCCCGCCGGGTGGCGGCGCGAGCAGCGCGGGCTGTGGACGGCCCTGCGCCCGGACGGCGTGCGCCCGCCCGAACAGGGCTGGAAGCTCCACGTCTCGACCGTGCCCGAGGAGGCCGAGCAGACGCTGGCCACCGTGGCCCGGATCTGCACGGCGCACCGGGTGACGTTCAAGTTCCTGCGCAGCGACGACGCCCTGCGGGTGGCCAACGGCAAGTACGCGGGGCGCGGGAGCAGCGGCAAGTTCGTCACCGTCTACCCCGGCTCGGAGCGCCAGTTCCTGGCGCTGGCCCGGGAGTTGGCCGAGGCCCTGGCCGGCCGGCAGGGGCCGTACGTGCTCACCGACCTGCGGATCGGCCCGGCCCCGGTGTACGCGCGCTACGGCGCCTTCGTCGAACTCTGGTGCCAGGACGGGGCCGGACGGGCGGTGCCCGCGCTGCGCGACCCCTCCGGCCGACTCGTCCCGGACCGCCGCGAGCCGGTGTTCCGGCTGCCGGACTGGGTCGAGCCCCCGGCGGAGCTGCGCCCGCACCTGGCCGCCCGCGAGGCCGCCGGCGGCGAGCTGCCGTACCGGATCGTCGAGGTGCTGCAGTTCTCCAACGCCGGCGGGATCTACCTCGGGGAGCACCGGACCACCGGGGAGCGGGTGGTGCTGCGCGAGGCCCGCCCGTACGCCGGGCTGGACGCCGCCGGGGACGACGCCGTCACCCGGCTGCGGCGCGAGCAGTGGGCCCTGGAGCGGCTGGACGGCCTGGACTGCGTGCCCCGGCTGCGCGAGGTCCGGACGGTCTGGGAGCACACCTTCCTGGTGCAGGAGCACGTCGAGGGCGTCCAGCTGTTCGCGGAGGCGATCCGGCGCTACCCGCTGGTGCACCAGGACTGCACCGCCGAGCAGCGCGCCGGGTACGCGGCCTGGGTCGAGGAGGTCGTCGCCGGGCTGGGCGGGGCGCTCGCGGCGCTGCACGCCCGGGGCGTGCGGTTCGGGGACCTGCACCCGGCCAACGTGATCGTCCGGCCGGACGGCTCGGTGGTGCTCGTCGACTTCGAGTACGCGGACGAGCTGGCCGGCCGCCGGGTGCCGGTGGCCGGCGCCGGCGGGATCCAGCCCCCGCCCGGGCTCGACGGGGCCGCGGCCGACCGGTACATGCTCTGGGCGACCTGGCTGATGCTGCTGATGCCCGTGATGGAACTGGCCGAGCGCGACGCCGGGAAGCTGGCCGCGCTGGAGCGGCGGGCCCGGGCGTGGTTCGGGCTCGGCCCGGAGGCGGGGCCTCCCCGGCCGGGCACGGCCACCCGGGTGGAGTCGGTGACGGAACGCCGCGGGCGGGAGCTGCTCGGGCGTGTCGGCGACGTCGCGGACCGCGCGGGACGCTGCGAACACGCCCGCGGGCCCGCGGCGGCGGACGGCCCCGATCTCGCCCGGGTGCGCGGCGAGCTGGTCGCCGGGATCCACGCCGGGGCCACCCCCGACCGCTTCGACCGGTTGTTCCCGGGGGATCCGGCCGGCTTCGCCGACGGCGGCACCGGGGTGGCGCACGGCGCGGCCGGCGTGCTCCACGCGCTGCACCGCACCGGGGCGGGCCACCCGCAGGAGTACGCGGACTGGCTGGTCGCCGCGATGCGGCGGCGGGGCCCGCGGCCCGGGGCGGGCGGGCTGTACGACGGCCCGCTCGGGGTCGCCGCGGTGCTGGCCCGGGTCGGACGCGAGGAGGCTGCGGCCGAGCTGGCCGAGCGGGCCCGCCGCGCCCGGCCCGCGCCCACCGTCGCCCTGTACGGCGGCCGGGCCGGCGCGGCCCTGGCCCGGTTGCGGCTCGCCGACGCCCTGGGCGACGGGGCGGGGCTCGCCGACGCGCTCCGGGACGCGCGCGCCCTGGACGCGGCGCTGCACGCGGAGACCGCGGCCGACCCGCTGCCGGCCGGTCTGCTGTACGGGCTGGCGGGCATCGCGCTGGTGCAGCTGCGGCTGTACCGGCGCACCGGCGAGGAGTGGCTGCTGGCCTCCGGGCGGGAGGCGCTGGCCCGGGCGGTGGCCCGGTGCGTCCGGGTGCCGGACGGGTCGGTGCAGGTCCTCGACCGGGGGCGGCGGCTGGCCTACCTGGACCGGGGGAGCAGCGGCATCGCCCTCGTCGCCCGGGAGTACCGGGCGGCGGGGGACGGCGGGTTCGACGGCTTCCTGGCGGACGTGCGGCGGGTGTGCGCGCCCGGGTTCGTCCGCGAGCCGGGGCTGTTCCGGGGCCGGGCCGGGCTGCTGCTGGCCCTGGACCGGCTGGGCGGTCCGGCGGCGCGGGAGGACGTGCTCGGACAGGTCCGCAAGCTCCAGTGGCACCTGGTGGCGCGGCCGGAGGGGCTGCTCGTCCCGGGGATGCGGCTGCGGCGCTTCTCGGCGGACCTGCACACCGGCGCCGCGGGGGTGCTGCTGGCCCTGTGGGCGCTGGAGGGCGGGGACCCGCTGGACGCGCTGACGCTGGGCTGAGCCTCCCCGACCGGGGAGGCCCGCCCTCGCCCGCCGGGGCTCAGCCCAGGCCGTCGGCCGGCACGCCCGCGTGCTCCCGGGCGTGCAGATGGGTGAGCCGGGGCAGCGCGTACAGGGCGGCGTGGGCGGTGACCTCGGCGGTCGGGCAGGTGACGGCTCCGGTGTCGGTGAGCGCCTCCAGGGTGCGCAGCGCGAGCCGCTCGGGGCGGCCGAGGGCGGCGGCGGCCTCCGGGAGGGTGAACAGCAGGGCGAGCGGGAGGGCGGCGAGGCGGGCGAGGGCGAGGCGGCCCTGACCGCCGAGGTCGCGCCAGCCGGAGTCGAGGCGGGCGCGGACGGTGACGTCCCCGGCGACGAGTTCGTCCAGGGCGCCGGCCGGGTCGGCGAGCCGGGCCGCGAACTCGGCGAGCGGGAGGTGGCGCAGCACCGCCAGGCGGGTCCCGGCGACCCGGACGGCGAGCGGCAGCAGCCCGCAGGCCTCGACGACGCGGGCGGCGGCGGCCCGGTCGGTGCCGATCCGGCCGGTGCCGACGATGCGGCCGAGCAGGTCGAGGGCCTCGCCGGGGGCGAAGGGCGGGACGGTGACCCGGTGCACCGAGGCCAGCCCGGCGAGCTGGCTGCGGGAGGTGACGAGGACGGCACTGGGGCCGTGGCCGGGCAGCAGTTCGCGGACCAGGGCCTCGCCGGGGGCGTCGTCGAGGATCAGCAGCATCCGGCGCCCGGCCAGGGAGGCGCGCCAGAGCGCGGCGGCCTGGCCGGGATCGGCCGGGAACGGGCCCGACCGGCCGGTGAGGGAGGCGAGTTCGGCGAGGAGATCGGCGAGCGGGCGCGGGGAGCCGTCCTCGGTGCGCAGCCGCACCAGCAGCCGGCCGTCCGGGAAGCGTTCGGCGAGCAGGTGGCCGGCGTGGACGGCGAGCGCGGTCTTGCCGATGCCGGCCGGTCCGGAGAGCACCGTGACACGCCCGCTCCCGCCCGACTCGTCGATCAGGTCGCGCAGTTCGGCGGATCTCCCGGTGAAGTCGGCGGTGTCGGCGGGCAGCAGGGCGCCGCCGGAGCCGGTGGGCCGGGCCGGGCGGTCGGCGCCGGGCCGGGCCGGCCCGTGGGCGAGCAGCCGGCGGTAGCGGGCGGTCAGTGCGGCGCTCGGCTCCAGGCCCAACTCGCGGGCGAGCAGCTGGCGGTGGGTGTCGTAGACGGCGAGCGCCTCGGCCTGCCGGCCGGACCGGTGCAGGGCGTTCATCCGGGCGGCCTGGAGGCGTTCGCGCAGCGGGTGGCGGTCGGCGAGTTCGGCGAGCTCCTCGGCCACGGCGATGGCGTTGCCGAGTTCCAGCTCGGCCTCCGCCCAGTCCTCGTGGACGCCGAGGCAGCGGCCCTCCAGTCGGTCGGCCTCGGCCTCGACGGCGGGCGAGCAGCGCAGGTCGGCGAGCGGCGGCCCCTGCCACAGGTCCAGGGCCTGGCGCAGCAGCCGGGCGGCGGGGGCGAGCGCGCCGCCGTCGGCGGCGGCCCGGCCGGCCCGGGCGAGGGCGCGGAACTGCAGGAGGTCGAGCTCGGGTTCGGCGACGCGCAGCTGGTAGCCGCCCGCGGTGTGGACCAGCCGGTCGGGCTCCGCGCCGCGTCCGAGCAGGGTGCGCAGGGCGCAGACGTACACCTGGAGGTTCTTGCGGGCGGTGCGCGGCGGCTCCTCGGGCCAGAGCGCGTCGGTGAGCAGGTCGACGGGGACGGCGGTGTTGGCCCGGGTCAGCAGGACGGCCAGCACCAGCCGCTGCTTGAGCGGCCCGAGGGCGAGCGGGCGGCCGTCCGCGGTGCCGGTCAGCGGGCCGAGCACGGTGAAGCGGACCCGGGCGGGGGCGGCGGGCTGGGCCAGGGGCATCGGCGTACCTCCGGGGGCGTGGGCGGGGGCGTGCGGGGGCGTGACCGGTGGTGGTGCGGCGTGGGCGCAGGCTACGGGACGGCCGACCCGAGCTGTAGGGCACGGAATCGGCGGGGTTCCCACACCGGGCCCACACGGGCCGGGCGCCCGGGCGGCGGTGCGGCCGGGGGCGCCCGGTGCCCGGCCGGGCGGTGTCCGGGCAGCTGGGGAGGGGCGCGGGCGGGCGGCGGGCCCGGTGCGCGGCGGCCGGCCGGGGGCGGGCGCCGGCCGGTGCGGCGGGCGTTCCGGGGGTGCGGGTGCCGGGTCGGCTCCGGCGGTTCTCCAGCGGGGCTCGTCGCCGGGGCGAGCGGCCTCCGAGGGGCCCGGGGCAGTGGCCGGGGCCACCGGAGGTCCCGGTCCGGGGGCCGGAACGCGGGTCGAGCGGCCCCGGGTGCGCGGGCCGAACGGCCCTGGGGCGCCGGGCCGGTGCGTTCCGATCATGGATCGCCACCCATTCGCACGAGGTTCCGAAGGAGTGCGTCCTTGAGCGCCACCCAGGCACAGGGCGACCCCATGCCACCGTCAACCGCCGTACCGTCGACGGGAGTCCGGCCGAAACGGCCCGGCTCGGCGGTGGTCAGGCTGCTGACCACCACCGACCACAAGACGATCGGCTCCATGTACCTGGTGTCGGCGTTCGCGTTCTTCCTGATCGGCGGCGTCCTGGCGCTGGTGATGCGCGCCGAACTCGCCCGCCCGGGCACCCAGATCCTCTCCAACGAACAGTTCAACCAGGCCTTCACCATGCACGGTTCGGTGATGCTGCTGCTCTTCGCGATGCCGCTGTTCACCGGCTTCGCCAACTGGATCATGCCGCTGCAGATCGGCGCCCCGGACGTCGCCTTCCCCCGGCTGAACATGCTGTCCTTCTGGCTGTTCGTGTTCGGCTCGCTGATCGCCGCGGCCGGCTTCGCCACCCCGCAGGGCGCCGCGGACTTCGGCTGGTTCCTCTACGCGCCGCTGTCCGACGCCGTGCACTCGCCGGGTGTCGGCGCCGACATGTGGATCATGGGCGTGACGCTCTCCGGCTTCGGCAGCATCTTCGGCGCCGTCAACTTCATCACCACGATCATCTGCATGCGGGCCCCCGGCATGACGATGTTCCGGATGTCCATCTTCTGCTGGAACGTGCTGCTCACCTCGCTGCTGGTGCTGCTGGTCTTCCCGGTGCTCGCCGCCGCGCTGCTCGCCCTGGAGGCGGACCGCAAGTTCGGCGCGCACGTCTTCGACCCCGCCAACGGCGGGGCGATGCTCTGGCAGCACCTCTTCTGGTTCTTCGGCCACCCCGAGGTGTACATCCTGGCGCTGCCCTTCTTCGGCATCGTCTCCGAGGTCATCCCGGTCTTCAGCCGCAAGCCGATGTTCGGCTACGCGGGCCTGATCGCCGCCACCGTCGCCATCGCGGGCCTGTCGGTGACGGTGTGGGCGCACCACATGTACGTCACCGGGCAGGTGCTGCTGCCGTTCTTCTCCTTCATGACCTTCCTGATCGCCGTCCCGACCGGGGTGAAGTTCTTCAACTGGGTCGGGACCATGTGGAAGGGCTCGCTGAGCTTCGAGACGCCGATGCTGTGGACGGTCGGCTTCCTGGTCACCTTCCTGTTCGGCGGCCTGACCGGGGTGCTGCTCGCCGCCCCGCCGATCGACTTCCACGTCTCCGACTCGTACTTCGTCGTCGCCCACTTCCACTACACGCTGTTCGGCACCGTGGTGTACGCGATGTTCGCCGGCTTCCACTTCTGGTGGCCCAAGATGACCGGCAGGATGCTCGACGAACGCCTCGGCCGGATCACCTTCTGGACCCTCACCATCGGCTTCCACGCCACCTTCCTCGTCCAGCACTGGCTCGGCGCCGAGGGCATGCCCCGCCGCTACGCGGACTACCTCTCCACCGACGGCTTCACCACGCTCAACACCGTCTCCACCCTCGGCTCCTTCCTGCTCGGCCTGTCGATCCTGCCGTTCCTCTACAACGTCTGGAAGACCGCCAAGTACGGGGAGCGCGTCGAGGCGGACGACCCGTGGGGCTACGGGCGCTCGCTGGAGTGGGCGACCTCCTGCCCGCCGCCGCGGCACAACTTCGTCACCCTGCCGAGGATCCGCTCCGAGTCCCCGGCCTTCGACCTGCACCACCCCGACATCGCGGCCCTGGACGTGCTGGAGAACACCGGCGAACCGGCCAAGCACCTGGCCGGCGTCACTCCGGCCAAGTACGACCTGCCGCGCGGCGCGACCCGGCGCGCCCGCCCCGAGGGCGACTGACCGGGCCGCCCCCCGACCGCCGTCCCCGCCCGCGCCGCTGCCCCCGGGCGGGCGGGGACGGCCCCACCCTCCCCGCGAACCGGAAGGCCGGGCCCATGAACCACACCGTCCTCGCCATCGGCACCGCCGCCCTCACCGCCAGCGGCTGCGTCTGGTACCTGCCCGCCATCGCCGACCTGCAGGCCGGCCCCGACCGCCCCCGCTCCACCCGCACCGCCGCGGCCGCCTGCGTCCTGTGGTGGGCGGCCCTCGCCCTGGCCGGCGGGCTGCTGCTGGTCCTCCCCGACTGGCGCCCCGCCGCGCAGACCGCCCTGGCCGGGCTGGTCGGCGGCGCCGCGCTGCGGGTGCGCGCCCGCTGGGACCGGCACGGCGAGCAGCGGGAGAGCGTCGCGCGCTGGGCGGCGCTGGACGCCGCTCCGGCGCCGCACCCCCGGCGCCCGGCGGCCCCCGCCCTCGCCGGCTGGCTCCTCGTCGGCGCGGCCGTCGCCTCCCTGGGGGCGGCGGCCGTGCTGCTGTCCGCCGGCGGCGGGCTCGGGCCCCGGGTGGGGCTGGCCGCGGCGAGCGGGGCGGGCGTCGCGCTCGCCTTCCTGCTGGCCGGTCTGGGCAGCGCCCGGCGCCGGTGACCGCGCCCGACGGCGGTGGGCACGCCCGGCGCCGGTGACCGCGCCCGACGGCGGTGGGCGGCGAGGCGCCGGGGGCGGTGGGGCCCTTCGGCCCTGTGCCCGCCGCCGAGCGGTGGGCGATGATGCCCTGGGCCCCGCCGGGAGTGCGCGGGGGTTCGACGAAGGTGGAGCGGCGTGATGGCGACCAGTACGGCGGGTGCCGGGGCACCGGCTCCGGTGCGGGTGTTCCTGCTGGACGACCACGAGGTGGTGCGCCGCGGCGTGCACGACCTGCTGGACGGCGAGCCGGACCTGGAGGTGGTCGGCGAGGCCGCCACCGCCGAGCAGGCCCTCGTCCGGGTGCCCGCGCTGCGCCCCGACGTCGCGGTGCTGGACGTCCGGCTGGGCGACGGTGACGGGGTGTCGGTCTGCCGCGAACTGCGCTCCCGGATGCCCGGACTCGCCTGCCTGATGCTGACCTCCTTCGACGACGAGGAGGCCCTGCTGGACGCCGTGATGGCGGGCGCCGCCGGCTACGTGCTGAAGCAGATCAGCGGCACCGACCTGGTCGCCGCCGTCCGCACCGTCGCCTCCGGCCGCTCGATGCTCGACCCCGGTGCGGCCACCCGGCTGCTGAACCGCCTGCGCAGCGACGCCGAACCGGCGCCGCCCGTCGCCGCCGGACCGGCGCTGACCCAGCGCGAGCAGGAGGTGCTCGCCCTGATCGGGGAGGGCCTGACCAACCGGCAGATCGGCGAGCGGCTCTACCTCGCCGAGAAGACGGTCAAGAACCACGTGTCGCGGCTGCTCGCCAAGCTGGGCGTGGAACGGCGCGTCCAGGCGGCGCTGATCGCCACCGAACTGCGCCAGGCCCAGGCCGCCGCGCCGCACTCCCCGCTGCGTGCCGGGCGGTTCTGACGGCCCGCCCGGCGGCCGGGAACCGGGGACCACGGGCGGGACCATCGGCCCTCGCGGGCGGGCCCCGGCCCGGGCGAGCATCGCTGGCATGAACCGCGATCACGACCCGCAGGAACTGGACCGCGACCGGGCGCTGGGCCTGCTGGCCAGGGCGGTGGTCGGCCGGGTGGTCTACACCGTCGGCGCCCTCCCGGCGGTGCTGCCGGTGCACTTCCGGCTGGAACCGGGCGACGGCGGGATCCTGCTCTCGGCCCCGGCCGGTTCCGAACTGGCCCGCGCCGTGGACGACGCCGTCATCGCCTTCGAGGCCGACGAACTGGACGGCCCGGACGGCTCCGGCTGGTGCGTCACCGTCCTCGGCCGGGCCCAGGTCCGCCCCGTCGCCGGGGCCGTACCCGCCGCCGTCCGGATCCGGATCCGCCCGGAACTGGTCACCGGCCGCCGGCTGCCCCCGCTGCGCCGCGACGCCCGGCCGCCGGCCCGGCTGGGCACCGGCACCTGAGCCCGCCCGGTCAGTGCGGGTCGCCCTCGATCCGGCCGGCCAGGGCGCGGACGGTCGGCGGCAGCTGGCGCCGCCGGGCCACCAGCAGCGGGACGGCCAGCGCCAGGTACACCCAGCTGAGCGCGACCCGGGCGGACTCGCCGGGGAGGGCGAACTGGACGGCGAACAGCACGAAGAGCAGCCCGGCCTTCCACGGGCGGAAGCGCAGGTCGAGCAGGAGGACCACGGCGAGGACGGTCTGCGCGGCGGTCAGCAGCACCTCGTCCACCTGGCGTTCGACGAGCGGCAGCGAGGCCCCGCCGCCGCCCGCCAGGTAGGCGAGCGGGAGGCAGCCGATCAGCAGCGTCCACTGGTTGACCTTGCTGGAGAGCAGCGCGCCGAGGCCGTCGTCCCCGCGCAGCCGCCAGGCGAAGACCACCGCGACGATCAGCTCGGGCGCCTCGGAGGCGAGCGGGGCCAGCCACTGCACCAGCAGGAAGCGGTCGACGCCGAGCGAGGCGCCGGCGTCCACGAGCGAGGTGGCGAACGGCTCGGCGCAGGCGAAGACCACGACCGCGGCCACCGCGAAGACCAGGACGGTGGTCGCCCGGCGGCGCCGCCGCGGGAGCGCGGCCAACCGGGCCGGGACGCCGACGAGCTCCTCCTCGTCGGTCTCGCTGCAGCGGCCGACCCGGAACAGGTAGGTGGCGTACCAGGCGATCAGCACGACCGCCAGCACCCAGGAGATCTGCCGGGTCAGCGGCATCACGAAGGCGAGCAGGGCGGCGACGCCGAGGAAGCCGGTGTCGATCCGGCGGTGCTCCCGCAGGGTGATCCCGGGCTCGACGCCGCGGCGCCGGGCGGCGAGGTAGCCGGCGAGGGCGACCAGCGGCCAGCCGACGCCGACCAGCAGACGGTTGGCGCCGGTCATGTTGGCGGCCGCGTAGGCGGCGTACTCGGGACGGGTGCCCGCCGCGTACGCGAAGTAGAGGTCGACCGCGTACTCGGGCAGCACGGCGATGAACGCCAGCAGGGCCAGTGCGAGCGGCCCGGAGATGTCCGCGCGGGCGGTCTCCGCGGCCCACATCAGCAGCAGCGCCGCCGACAGCACGCCGAGGCCGAACACCGCCATGCCCGTCACCGGGGCCGGGTGCACCCCGGTCAGCCGCAGCACCACGGCGGGGAGCGCACCGGCCACGGCGGCCGCGATCCGCAGGGCCGTCACGGACCCGCTCGGCGGCTGCGCCGACGGCACCGGGGCGGCGTCCTGCGGGGCGGTCAGGGGTGACTTGTGGGCCATCGGCCGTCCTCGTGCTCGGGGAACGCGAGCGGGCTGGGGTCTGTCGTCAAACCCCCGTCGTCCGCCCGGAGGGTGGGCGGGGCGGCGTTGGGGTGGGTGCATCGCAAGGCGGAGGAGGGAGTCCATGCGGAGCATTGGCGACCGACGACAACGCGGCGAGGTGCGTGCCCCGGCGTCGCCCCGCAGACGCGGGTTTGAGGACAGACCCTAGGGCGCGGGGCCGCGGCGGGGCGGGGAACGGCGGTGCGGCGCGGCGGGGTTCCCCCGGACGGCGGCCCCGTCCGGCGTCCGGGGGCGGTGCCCTACGCTGGGCCGCGACACCGCCGACGGAGGGACCACGCGCCATGCTCGACCCCGCGATCGCCGCCCTGTACGAGCGCGACGGGACCTGCCGGATGCTGGGGATCGCCCTGGACGAGGTGTCCGCCGGGCGGGCGGTGGCGCGGATGACGGTGTCCGCGACGATGGTGAACGGGCACGGCACGGCGCACGGCGGCTTCCTCTTCCTGCTGGCCGACGCGGCGTTCGCGTTCGCCTGCAACAGCCACGGCCCGGTGACGGTCGCCCAGGCGGCGCAGGTGGTCTTCCTGGCCCCGGCGCGGCCGGGTGACGAGCTGGTGGCCGAGGCGGTGGAGCGCTCGCGGTCGGGGCGCTCCGGGGTCTACGACGTGACGGTGCGGCTGGCGGACGGCGGGGTGGTCGCCGAGTTCCGCGGGCAGAGCGTGGTGATCGGGGGCCGGCCGCAGACCGGCTGAGCGGCCCGCGGCCCCCGCCGAGCCCCCTGCCCGGCCCGCCCGGTCTCAGGCCCGCGGCCGCTCGTCCAGCACCTGCTGGAGCTTGCCGGTGCGCGGGTTGGTGACCAGCTCCGAGCGCGGCACCCACTCCACGGTGAGGTCGTGGATGCTGCCCAGCGCGACCTCGGCGGGGTAGAGCGGGCGGGCGGTGTAGACGGCCTCCACGAGCCGGTCGGCGAGCTCGGCGAGCTCCTCGGCGGCCGGCCGGTCGGTGTGGCCGAGCCGGATGATCAGGCCGTCGCGCCCGCCCCAGCGGCGCTGGACGAGCTGCATGCCGGCGATCCGCCGGTCCGGGTCGGCGGCCAGCAGGACGGACCGGATCTCCTCGGTCGGCATGGCGACGGTGCCGACCCGGGCGCCCTCGGCGGAGCGGCCGAGCAGGCGGAAGCGCCGGCAGTCGGCGTCGACCCACTCGGCGCGGTCGCCGGTGGGGTAGCGAAGGATCGGCATCAGGGTGCGGAACAGGTTGGTGACCACGACCCGGCCGGGGGTGCCGGGGGTGGTGATGGCCTCGCCGGTGACCTGGTCGACCAGTTCCACCACGGTGCGGTGCGCGAAGGCCTCGTGCACCCGGACGTCGTCGCCTGGCACGGGCGCGCCGACCAGCCCGGCGTCGTTGGAGGCGTAGCCCACCGAGGCGACCGCGGCCCGGGGGAAGGCCCGGGAGAGGATCGGGCGCAGGTCGGCGAAGAGCAGGTCGCCGCCGAACAGCAGCAGTTCGACGCGGTCGGCGACCTCCCCGCGCCGGACCAGGCAGTCGGCGACGGCGCTGAGCTTCATCGGCTCGCCCGCGAGCACGTCGACGCCGAAGCCGGTGATCAGGTCGGCGACGTAGTCGTCCGGGGCGGCGCCGCCGACCGGCAGCCGGACGTTGTCGACCGGCGCGTGGTGCAGGGCGTGCTCGATGTAGAGGAAGCCGCCGTAGAGCTCGCCGGCCATGAACAGGTTGGCCACCCGGTGTCCGGGCCGCAGGCCGGCCCCGACCAGTCCGGCGCCGAAGGCGGTGACCGAGTCGGCGTGCTCCTCGCGGGTCCACGGCGAGAACTTGGGGACGCCGGTGGTGCCGCCGGTCTTGTAGACGCCGGCGTCGCTGAGCGGGCCGGTCAGGACGCGGTTGTCGGGCCAGGCGTTGGCGGCCCAGAACGCGGCCTGGTCGACGACGGGGAGCTGGTCGAGCCGGTCGAGGGAGGCCGGCAGGTCGCGGTAGAGCTCCGCGTAGAACGGGGAGTTCGCCCGGGCGAAGGCGATCAGATCGGGCAGGGGCTTGGCGGACATGGTGGTGGACTCCGTTGCTCAGCAGGGGTGTTCGGGCTGCCCGAGCCAGGTCCGGGCGAGGTCCTGGACGGCGGAGCCGTCGGGGTCGGCGAGTTTGGCGGCCAGGTAGTCGGCGGCCCAGCGGTTGGCGGGCACCCGGAAGGGGGGCCGTTCGGCGAGCAGGGTGCGCACCACGACTCCGGCGACCTCCCGGGCCGGCTGGCCGGCCGACTCCCAGCCCTGGCCGCCCACCCACTCCAGGTAACCGGCGAAGGTGGGCGCGTACGGGCCGGACGCGGCCCGGATGGTGGCGCGGTTGACGTCCGGGAAGATGCCGAACCGGGTGTCCGGGACGAAGCCGGGCACCACCACGGACACCCGGACGCCGTGGGCGGCCGCGACCGGGGCCAGCGCCTCCAGGAACCCCTCGACGGCGAACTTGGCGGCGCAGTACGCCTCGTTGAAGGGCTGGCCGACGACGCCGTGCACGCTGCCGACGGTGACCAGCCGGCCCCCGGCGGCGCGCAGCAGCGGCAGCGCGGCCCGGCTGACGGTCGCCACGCCGAAGAAGTTGACCTCCAGGTTGGCCCGCAGGGCGGCGTCGGTGGACATCTCCAGGGTCGGGTCGTGGTTGGCGACGCCCGCGTTGTTGACCAGGGCGTCCAGCCGTCCGTGGGTGCGGCGCACCTCCTCCAGGCAGTCGGTGACGGAGCCCGGGTCGGTGACGTCGAGCCGGCGCACCTCCACGGCGACGCCGGCCGCGTCGGCGGCCGCCCGCAGCGCCTCGGCGCGGCCGGGATCGCGCATGGTCGCCACCGTGGTGTACCCGGCGCGGGCCGCGGCGACGGCGGTGGCCAGGCCGATGCCGGAGGACGTCCCGGTGATCAGCAGGACCCGGCCGTCGGCGCGGGCGCCGGCCGGCCGGTCCGGTCCGGGTGCTCCGCCGGTGGGTGCACCGTCGGTGGGCGCCGCGCCGCCGGGCGCCGCGCTCACGGGGCGCTCTCCGCGAGCGCGTCGGCCCCGTCGGCCTCGTCCGCTCCGTCGGCCGGGGCGGGCGCGGGCGCGGCGGCGTCGAGCAGCGGCTGGATGCCGAGCGCCGGGAGGAAGGAGCAGGCGGCCAGCAGGGTGCCGCCGGCCATCACCACCCGGGCCGCGTCCAGGATGCCCAGCGGCCCGGTGAGCAGGCTGACGGCCAGGCCGCCGACCAGCGCGGCCAGCGGGATCACGCCCCAGGTGACGGTCCGGAAGGCGGCGTGCATGACGCCCTGGTTGCGGGAGGTCATCCGGGACTGCCGGGCGGGTGCGCTGCACACGTTGATGCAGGACATGAAGAAGCCGTAGCAGCCCATGGTGACCGCGATCACCGGGCCGGCCGGCAGCGCGGGCGCGGCCAGCACGCCGAGGCCGACCAGGCAGTGCAGCAGCAGCGACCAGGCCATCGTCCGGCCGAGGCCGAAGCGCCGGCTGATCCGCGGTGCGACCACCGCGCCGGCCAGCGCGCCGAGTGCCGCGACGGACATGGCCGCGCCGAACACGCCGACCTGGACGCCGAGGCCCCGGTAGGCGAGGACGGGCAGGACGGTGACGAAGACCGGTCCGCCCGAGTTGAGCGTGACGGCGGACAGGACGATCCGGCGCAGCACCGGGTCGGCCCAGTTGAGCCGGAAGCCCCTGGTGAGCCGCTCCCGGACGGAGCCCTCCTCGACCGTCCGCTCGCCCCAGGGGCGCATGGAGCGGAAGCAGACCGCGGAGACCAGGTAGCTGGCCGCGTCGACGAGCAGGGCGCCGACGCCGAGCGCGCCGTACAGGGCGGCCGCGACGGACGGCCCGGCGACCTCGGCGACCGAGCCGCTGCCCTCCAGCCGGGAGTAGGCGCGGACCATGCCGTCCTCGGGCACCACGGCCGGGACGGCGACCAGGTAGCCGACGTTGAAGAAGATGGTCGCGCCGCTGATCACCGCCACGCAGCCGAACAGCAGCGGGGTGGAGAGCACGTCCAGCGCGTACGCGAGCGGGATCGCCGCGACCGCGAGCAGCCGGACCAGGTCGCAGGCGAGCATCGTCCGGCGCTTGTCCCAGCGGTCGACCAGCACGCCGGCGATCGGGCCGAGCAGCGGGATGCCGAGGTACTGGGCCATCGCGACGACGCCGACCTGGAGGGCGGAGGCGTGCAGCACGAAGATCATCAGGGTCGGGACGACGAACACCGTGACCTTGTCGCCGACCAGGCTGACGGTCTGCCCGGCCCAGAACAGCTGGAAGCTCCGCCCGAGCGGCGCCGGCCGGCCCGGCGGCGCCGGGGCCTTCGCCGTCACGACTCCTCCCGGACGACCAGGGCCGCGGTCTTGCCGGTGCGGCCGTTGCTGACCAGCGCGTCCACCGGGCGCACCCGGAAGGACTCCGGGTCGTGCTGGAAGGCGGTGCTGAGCGTGAAGGTGGCGGCGAGCAGTGCCTTGCGCAGCCGCTCGGCGTCGGGCGCGGCGCCCGGCCCGTCGGCGAGCAGCAGGACGTCCACCCCGGTGGCCCGGCCGCGCTGCTCGGTGAGCACCACCTGGGCGCGGGCGACGCCGGGCTCGCGCTCGGCCCGGGTGATCAGCTCGTCCACGTCCAGCCCGAGGCCGCGGACCTGGACGACGCTGTCGCGCCGGCCCAGCACCCGCATCGCCGGGCCCGGGCGGCCGCACGGGCAGGCGGTCAACTCGCCCGCGTCGCCGGTGTGGTAGCGCAGCACCGGGTTGAGCATCTCGGGATCGAGGGTGGTGAAGTCGAGCAGGCCGTCGGCGTCCACGTGGACCAGCTGGTGGGGCAGCGGGTGGAAGGTGTCGGCCGGGCAGTCCGGGGTGTTGGTGCCGACCACCCAGGTCTCGGTGCTGCCGAACATCCCCCAGCGCCGGGCCTGCGGCGCCACCACGGCGAGGTCCTCGTCGAGCTGGGGCTGCCAGGCCTCGCCGAGCCAGAGCACCTTGCGCAGCGAGGGGAGCCGGACGCCGGTGGCGCGGGCGTGCGCGAACCAGAGCCGCAGCACGCTGGGCGTGCCGCCGATCGCGGTGACCCCCCGGTCCGCCAGGAAGGCCAGCCAGTCGCCGTACTCCTCGCGGGTGACGGAGCCGAGCGCGATGATCCGGCAGCCCGAGAGGTCGGCGAGCCCGGCGGCGAGGTAGTGCGCGCCCCACATCCGGCCGGCGCCCCAGGCGTTGGCGAAGACGTCGGTGCGGTCGAGCGGCTGCCAGTGCGCGTGCACGCCGGCCATGTAGAAGCCGGTGGGCGCGTAGCCGACCTTGGGGGCGCCGGTGCTGCCGCCGCTCTGGAACAGCCAGGTGGCGGAGTGCTCGGCGGCCGGCTCCAGGTGGGCGAGGGCGGTGTTGAGGTCGTCCTTGGCGAGCGGGGGCAGCGCCGCGAGCCGCTCCAGGGTGTGCACGTTGACGTGGGCGGCGTAGCGGGCGGCCAGCGCGGGGACGCCGCGCAGCCGTTCCAGGGTGCGCCGGGCGACGTCCAGCCGGGGTTCGGCGGCCTCGGGGGGCAGGGAGAAGGAGGCGGTCATCGGGGGTCCGTCCGGTGGGTCGGGTCGAGGGTCAGCGGGCGGGCGCCGTCGGCGAGCCACTTGGCGTGGCCGTCGCGGTAGGCGGTGAAGCGGGCGCGGGTGACGTCGCGCTGGAGGGTGCGTTCCGGGTCGCTGAAGTCGGGGGCGATGACGCCGTCCGGTTCGAGTTCGGAGAACCAGTACCGCTCGCCGTCGTACAGGAAGTCGACGCAGAAGAACGGGATCGGCAACCGCTCGGCGAACCAGGCGGTGGCGGCGGCGAGTTCGGGCGGCACGGGCGGGAACTCCATGGCGCCGCCGCGGCTGGCGTTGGCGACCGGCGAGCCGGCCTCCGGGGTCCGCTTCATCACCGCGTGGGGCCGGCCGTCGACGACGTAGACCCGGTAGTCGATGGTGCCGTCGCCGAGGTACGGCTGGACGACGAGGGTGGTGTCGCCGCCCTGGGCGAGGCTGGCCAGGCCCCGGATGTCCTCGGGGCCGCGGGCCAGGTTGATCCCGCCGCCGCCGCACCAGCCGGCCGGCTTGACGATGGCCGGGTAGGTCATGCCCCCGAGCGCGACCTCGTAGACGTGCTTGCTGATGTCGCGCCCGGTGCCGATCCGCACGGTCGGGATGGTCGGCACGGGGGATCCCGCCAGGAACAGCAGGGTGGCCAGCTTGTCGTTGCCGATCAGCGAGACCTGCGGCGGGAACGGCAGGTAGAAGCCGGCCTGTTCGAGCACCGCGTAGAGCGCGTACTGGTTGAAGACGTCCATCGACTGGTACGGCAGCGAGTACAGCGCGGTGATGAACAGGGTGTCCTCGGGGGTGACCGGCTCGTCGTCGACGTAGACCCGGGGCCGGCCGGGGCCGGTGGCGTCCACCGTGACGGCCTCCGGGGCGTGCCTGGTCCAGCGCAGCCCGAGGTCGGCGGCGCACTCGGCGTACAGGTCCCAGAAGAAGCCGTGCCACATCCCGGCCATCCGGGAGGACTCCCGGTCGGGGAAGATCCAGCACAGGCGGCGCAGTTCGCCGGCCGGGGCGGGTGTGCTCATCGTGCTCCTCGCGGTGTGGCGGACTGCCCGGACCACCAGCGGCGGCCGGCCTCGGGGAGGGTGTCCACCGGGTCGAAGTAGGGGTGGCGCCGGTCGAGCGGGGCCTGCGGGCCGTCGTCGCCGTCCAGGCTGGTGCGGTAGTTCTTCGTCCAGTACGAGATGCCGCGCTCGCGGTCGTAGGCGACCGCCTGGTGGACCCACCGCTTGCCGACGTCGGGGACGTCGCAGACCAGGCGTGGCGTGGCGTAGCCGGGCAGGTAGCCCATGATCGCCTCCTGGAGGTGCTGCGCCCGGTGCAGCGGGGTCCGCCAGTGCTCCGCGCCGGGGATGACGTCGCAGAGGTAGAAGTAGTACGGCAGGACGTTCGCCTCGCCCTGCAGGGCGAAGCAGAGGTCCAGCAGGTCCTCCGGGGTGTCGTTGACGCCGCGCATCAGCACGCCCTGGTTGCGGACGTCCCGGACGCCCGCGTCCAGCAGCGCCCGGGCGGCCTCGGCGACCAGCGGGGTGACGGACCGCACGTGGTTGGCGTGGGTGTGCACGGCGAGGTTGACGGCGCGGCGGGCGGCAAGGTCGGCGACCCGGGCCACGCCCTCCAGCACCCGGGGCTGCAGCCAGTGCTGCGGCAGCCCGACCACGGCCTTGCTGGCGAGCCGGATGTCCCGGACGGAGCCGAGGTCCAGCAGCCGCAGCAGGAAGGACTCCAGGCGCGGCCACGGGACGTTGGCGAGGTCGCCGCCGGAGACCACGACGTCGCGCACCGCCGGGGTGCGCTTGAGGTAGTCGAGCATCTGCTCCTGCCGGTCGGCGGGGCGCAGCAGCAGCCGGGTCTTGGCGACCTGCGGGGTGGAGGTGCCGACCAGGTCCATCCGGGTGCACTGCCCGCAGTACTGCGGGCAGGTCGCGGTCAGCTCGGCCAGCACCTTGGTGGGGTAGCGGTGCGTCAGCCCCTCGACGGCCCACATCTCGGCCTCGTGGAGGGAGTCCCGCTCGGCCCGCGGGTGGCTGGGCCACCGCGGGTGCCGGTCGGCGCGCACCGGCAGCATGTAGCGGCGCACCGGGTCGGCCAGGAACGCCTCGGTGTAGGCCGCCGGGGCGTCCGGGGCGTCCGGGGCCATGGTGTTCAGCATCTGCGGTGGCAGCAGCATCGGCATGGTGGCGAACTGCGCCTGGTCGGCGGAGAGTCCCTCGTAGAACCGGTCGGTCAGCAGCGGGCCGGTGACGGCCCGCAGCTGGCGGGCCGTCTTGACCGAGTGGGAGCGCTGCCACTGCGGGTCGCGCCACTGGGCGTCCGTCACGTCGCGCCAGCCCGGCAGCCGCCGCCAGTCCGGTTCGACCAGGGGCGTGCGCGTGTACTGGTACGGCTGGCGGATCTCGGGGTGGTCCATGGCCGGCTACTGGCCGGCGGAGGCGGTGAGCAGGCCGGCGAGGCGGGTCCGCAGTTCGCGCTTGAGCACCTTGCCGGTCGGCCCGAGCGGGAAGTCCTCCGGGGTGCGGGCGATCCGGACGGCGGCGAGTGCGGCCAGTCCGGCCCCGGCCAGCGCCTCGTTGGCCGCCGTCCGTACCCGCTCGGTGTCGGCGTCGGCCGCCTCGGCCTGCAACTGGACGACGGCGACGGGGCGTTGGCCCTCGCCCGCGGCGCCGGGCAGGCCGATCACGGAGCAGTCCCGCACCAGGTCGGCGCAGTCGGCGAGCAGCACCTCCTCGATCGGCAGGCTGTGCACCGGGCCGTCGGCGGTGTCGATGACGTCCACCGTGCGGTCGAGGTGGTAGAACCGGCCGTCCGGGTCGCGGCGGGCGAGGTCGCCGGTGAGCCAGTAGCCGGCCAGCTCGAAGCTGCCGGTCAGCCGCGGGTCGTTCCAGTAGCCCGGGGTCCGGGAGGGGGTGACGACGCCGAGCATGCCGACGGTGCCGTCGGGGACCTCGGCGCCGTCCTGGTCGAGCACGGCGGCCTTCAGGACGACCTCCAGCGGCCTGCCGACGCAGCGGTCGTCGCGGGGGCTCTCCGGGGTGGTGACCTGCCCGAACAACGCCATGCCCATCTCGGAGGAGCCGAGGCCGTCGACGAACTGGGAGCCGGGCAGGGCGGGTTGCTCGGCCTTCTCCTGCGGCAGCAGCCAGGGACGGATCAGTCCGGCGGGCCGCTCGCCGAGCGTCACCAGCCGCCGGATGTGGCCGTGGTGCGCGCTGTCGCCGGTGTTGAACCAGGAGTGCACCCGGGCGGCGCCGCGGACGGGGAGCTCGCCGGTGGCGAGTTCCACGAAGGTGCGCGGGAAGGAGGCGACCATCGTCGGCTGGAAGGCCTCCATCACCGGCTCGACGACGGCGCGCCGCCAGTCGGCCATGACCACGGTGGGCAGGCCGAGCAGGGTGGCGGTGAGGAAGTAGCTCAGACCGCCGGCGTGGGTGTGCGGCATCAGTGACATCAGCCGGTCGTAGGGCTCGGCGGGGAAGCGCTCCATGCGCGGCTGCTTGCCGTCCCAGAACTGGCGGTGGGCCAGCATGGTGGACTTGGGCGTGCCGGTGGTGCCCGAGGAGTGGATGAGGGCCACCACGTCGTCCGCGGCGTGCCGGTACGGGTACGCGGCGGGCAGCCCGGCGGACGCGGCGTCGAAGGCCTGCACCTCGGCGGCGAGCGCGACGAAGCGCGGGCGGCGCTGCGGGGCCTCGCGGTAGGCGGCGGCCAGCCGGGTGGGGTCGTCGGCGACGACGCCGACCACGCCGACGTGGTCCAGGTAGCGGACCATCACGTCGTGCCGCATGGCGTCGTTGACCAGCGCGGGGACGGCGCCGAGCGCGGTCAGCGCCAGGAAGTGCAGCAGCGGTTCGAGACCCTCGCCGACCACGATGGCCACCGGCTCGCCGGGGCGCACCCCGTTGGCGTGGTACCAGGCGGCGTAGCGGTCGCGCAGGGCGGCGAGGTCGAGCAGGCTGTGGCCGCGCAGCACCACCTCGCCGCGGTGGTCGGTGCGGTGGGTGAAGGCGAACGGCACGGCGCGGTTGGGGTTGGCCGCGATCGCGTGGTCGAGGAAGTTGCCGGCCCCGAGGGCGGGTTCGGTCATCAGCCGCTGTCGGGCGGCGAGGGGGGCGATGGAACTCTGGTCGCTCATGGCGGTCTCCGGACGTGGGGTGCCGGGCGCGGGTTCTCGTGAAACCGGCGCCGGGTGGGGAGAGGGTCGTGCGTGGGGAGGGGCGGTGCGCGGGGAGGAGGCGGTGCGGTGCGGTCAGCCGCGGGCGAGGACCTCGGCGACGACGCGGTGGGCGGAGCGGATCGCGCCCTCCATCAGCCCGAAGTAGGCGGTGCTGGTCTCGGTGCCGGCCCAGTGCACGCGCCCGTGCGGGGTGGTCAGCGTGGGGCCGAGCCGCGACCAGTCGCCGGGGCCCAGCAGAGCGGCGTAACAGCCTTTGCTGTAGGGGTCGTTGAGCCAGTCGGTGACGTGGCAGTCGATCGGTTCGGGCAGCATCGGGAAGAGCTGGGCGGCCTGTTCGGCGGCCGCCGCGCGCTGCTGGCGGGCGGTGAGTGCGGCGAAGCGGTGCGCCTCGGCGCCGGTGACGAAGCCGGTCAGTACGCCGATCCGGCCCTCGGCGGGGGAGTCGTCGACGGTGGAGAGCAGGGGCCCGCGGGCGTTCACCGACCAGCCGGAGAGGCCGTGGTCGCGCCAGACCGGCTCCGGGTAGACCAGGTGCACCTTGACGGCGCAGCCGCGTGCGGTGCGGTCGCCGGCCCGCGGCACCGGCAGTCCGGGGCGGAAGTCGATCGCGTCGGCGAGCAGCGGCGGCAGGGCGAGGACGGCGACGTCCGCCCGGTGGCTGCCGTGCGCGGTGTCCACGGTGACGGCGTCGGCGTCCTGGTGGACGGCCCGGACGGGCTCGCCGAGCCGCACCCGGGGGCCGAGCCGCTCGGCCAGCCGTTCGCACACCTGGTGGGCGCCGCCGGCGATGCGGTCCTGCTGGGCCCCGCCGGCGAAGGCGTTGAGGTAGCGCAGCCCGCCGCCGGAGCGCAGGTAGAAGGCGAGGTGGAGGACGGAGACGTCGGCCGGGTCGGCGGCGGTCATCTCGCCGAGGAAGAGTGGGAAGAAGAGCCGGGCGTCCGGGTGGCGGAGCTGCTGCTCGGCCCAGTCGGCGGCGGTGAGGGCGTCCAGTCGCTCGGCGTCCGGGGTCAGCCAGGGGGCCTCCGGGTGGACGGCGGCGGTGAGTTCGGCCAGTTGCTCGAACAGGTCGCCGAGGGCGACGGCGTTGAGCGGCGGGAACCGGCCGTCCCGGGTCGCGGCCCGGCCCGGGTCGGCGGACGGGTCGGGGTCGAGGGCGAAGCGGCTGGCGCCGAGCATCGTGGTCGGGGTGGTCTTGAGGCCCAGCTCGGCCATCAGGGCGAGCAGTTCGGTGTGCCGGTCTCCCAGGTAGGCGGCGCCGGCGTCGACCCAGGCGCCGGGGGCGGCCTCGATGCCGTGGGTGCGTCCACCGACCCGGTCGCGGGCCTCCAGGACGGTCACCCGGTACCCGCGCGCGGCCAGCCCGGTGGCTGCGGTGAGCCCGGCGATCCCGGCGCCGACCACGACGGCGGAGGGGCCGGTGCGCCCGCTCATCCGGTGGCCGTGATTCTCTGGGCGAGGCCGGCCGGGGTGGTGGCCTGCAGGAACTCCTCGAAGGTCAGTTCCACGCCGTGGTCGCGGGCGACGGCGCTGAGGACCCGGGTGGCGACCAGGGAGTCGCCGCCGAGCTCGAAGAAGTCCGAGTCGGCCGTCACGTCCTCGCGTTCCAGGACGCGGCGGAAGACGGCCACCAGGGCCTCTGGTGTGGCGGTGGTGGTGAGGTCAGTGCTCAACGGAGGTCTCCTTCGACCTGTCGTGGGCGTAGCGGAGGTGGCAGGCGGCCCGGTCGACCTTGCCGCTCGGGGTGTGGACGAGCCGCGGGACGACGGTGATCCGCCCGGGCACCAGGTGGCCGGGCACCCGGGCCCTGAGGTGGGAGAGCAGCGCGGCGTCCAGGCCGTCGGCCGAGGCGTGGCGGCGGGCCACCACGTACGCGACCAGGGTGGTGCGGCCGGCCGCGGTGGTACCGGTGACGGCCGCGGCGGTGACGTCGGGGTGCGCGGTGAGCTGGGCCTCGATCTCGGCCGGGTCGACCCGGATCCCGCGGACCTTCAACTCGCCGTCCAGGCGCCCCTGGTGGGTGAGCAGTCCGTCCGGGCCGCGGCTCACCCGGTCGCCGGTGCGGAAGTACCGCTCGCCGTCGAGGGTGGTGAACCGGGCGGCCGTCGCCTCGGGCAGGCCGAGGTAGCCGAGCGCGACGCCCGGCCCGCCGATCAGCAACTCGCCGCTGTCGTCGAGGCGTTCGACGACGTGCGGCAGGGCGCGGCCGATCGGTGCGGGGGCGGTGCCGTCCCAGTGCCGCTCGGGTGCGAGCGGGCCGGCGAGGTCGACGGCGTGGGTGATCTGGGTGGTCTCGGTGCAGCCGTAGGTGTTCAGCAGTCGGATCCGCCCGGTGTCCAGCCGGCTCCAGTCGGCCAGCCGGGCCGGGTTGGCGGCCTCGCCACCGATCACCAACAGGCTTAGGCAGGACGGGAGTCGGTCGCCACCGTCGACCAGGTGGTGGACGAGTTCGTGCCAGAAGGCGGTCGGCAGGTCGAGGACGGTGATCCGCTCGCGCTCGACCATCCGCAGGAAGCGCGGGAAGGACCCGCTGTGCGCGTCGGGGTCGAGGACGAGGGTGGCGCCCGCGGTGAGCGCCGGGAGGATCTCCTCGAAGCAGGTGTCCCAGTTGAGCGAGGCGAACTGGAGCACCCGGTCGTCGGGGGTGAGTCGGAAGAGCCCCCGCAGCGCGTGGGCCGCGGCCGCTGCGGCACGGCGGGGGGTGGCGACGGGTTTCGGCTGCCCGGTCGAACCCGACGTGAAGAGAATGTAGGCCGGTTGTTCCGGGCCGTATTCGGCGCGGTCCGGCGGGCGGGTGCCCGGCGGATCTCCGGGGAATTCCAGGAGCGTCGGTAACTCGACTAATCGGAGGTCGAGTTGGGTGGCAGGAGCGTCCCGGCCGGCCACCTGCACCCGACAGTTCGCGGACGCCGACATGGCTTGTCGGCGCACCGTCGGGAATGCCGGATCGACGGGGCAATACACGCCCCCGGCGGTCAGCACGCCGAGAAGTGCGACCACCGTTTCGGCCGTGTGGACGGCCGGCACGGCGACCGTGCCCGGGTCCGGCCCCAGCCGTGTGGCCAGGGTGTTCGCCAGCTCCGCGAGCCGGCCGTAACCGATACTGCGTCCTTGCTGAACCACCGCTGGGCGGTGGGGATTTCGACGTGCCATTTCCGTGAACGCGTCGATCAGGTCGGGAGTGACCTGGAGGGTGTCGCGATTAATTGACATGCCCGCCCCAAATGACGCTGTCGAATGCTCATCCGTGCTCGGCGAACGGCGACTCTACCGTCGAACATGCGTTGCGACAATGGATGTTGGGGATGCAGTTCGAGGGGGGCGTGCTCGAAGTGTGAAGCCACCCGGGCCGGTTCGGTCGTTCGGGTGAGGACGACGTCGCGCCGGGCCGCGGCGGCCCGTACCGACGGCGCCCCCCGGACCGTACCGAAGGCGCCCCCCGGACCATCCGACGGATGGTCAGGAGCCCAGCGGGGCCTCCCAGACCACCCGGGTGCCACCGTCGTCGCCCGGCCCGACCGCGAACGTCCCGCCCACCCGCTCGGCGCGCTCGGCGAGGTTGCGCAGCCCGCTGCGCCGGCCCCCCTCGGTGACCCCCACCCCGTCGTCGGAGACGGTCAGCGCCACCCGCCCCGCCAGCGCCCGCAGCGTCACCTCCACCCGGCTCGCCCGGGCGTGCCGGGCCGCGTTGCTGAGCGCCTCGCCGAGGACGGCCACCACGTGCTCGGCCAGCTCCTGCGGCACGTCGGTGTCCAGCAGGCCCTCCATGCTCAGCCGCGGCGCGAACCCGAGCGTCCCCTGCGCCTCGGCGACGGCCCGGGTGGCCCGGGCCCGCAGACCGCGGTCCGGCTCGCTGTGCGCGCGCAGCCCGAAGATGGTCGAACGGATGATCTTGATCGTCTCGTCCAGGTCCGCCACCGCCCGGGCCACCCGGTCCGCCGCGGCCGGGCTGTCGATCAGCCGTCCGGCGCTCTGCAGCGTCATGCCGGTGGCGAACAGCCGCTGGATCGCCAGGTCGTGCAGGTCACGGGCGATCCGGTCGCGGTCCTCCAGCAGGGTCAGCTGCTCGGCGTCGCGGCGCCGCTCGGCCAGCTCCAGGGCCAGCGCCGCCTGGTCCGCGAAACCCAGCAGCGGCCCGGTCTCGTCCGGCCCGAAACCCGGCTGCCCCGCCGCCCGGGCCAGCAGCAGCACGCCCCGCCCGTACCCCGCTCCGGTGCCCAGCGGCACCGCGACCGCCGGGCCCAGCCCCGCGAACCGCCCAGCCGGCCCGGCCGGGTAGCGGGCGTCGCAGGCCAGCTCGTCACTGGTCACCGGGGACCCGCAGGCGTACGCGGCGCCCGACAGCGTGCCGTCCACCGGCACCGTCACCCCCAGCCGCGCCGACGGCTCCCCGCCCAGCGCCACCTCCACCGTCAGCTCCGCCGCCGGCTCCTGCGGACCGGCCACCGCCACCGAGACGTCCGCCAGGTCGGCGCCCGCGATCTCCCGCGCCCGGCGGGCGATCAGCTCCACCACCTCCAGCCGCGGCGCCCCCGACAGCAGGCTGCGGGAGATCTCCGCGCTCGCCCGCAGCCAGCGCTGGCGCAGCTGCGCCTCCTCGTACAGGCGGGCGTTGTCGATCGCCACCCCGGCCGCGACCGCGAGGGTGGCGATCACGGCCTCGTCGTCGGCGTCGAAGTCCAGACCGCCGCGCTTGTCCGTGAGGTACAGGTTGCCGAACACCTCGCCGTGCACCCGCACCGGGACCCCCAGGAAGGTGTGCATCGGCGGATGGTTCGGCGGGAAGCCCACCGAGGCCGGGTGCTCGGACAGCACCGGGCAGCGCAGCGGCTGCGGATCACGGATCAGCTCGCCCAGGATGCCCCGGCCGGACGGCGGCGGACCGACCTCGGCGATCTCCTCCTCCGACATCCCCACCGTCAGGAACTGCGACAGCGTGTGCCCGTCCGGGCCGATCACGCCGAGCGCGCCGTAGCGGGCGTCCACCAGGTCGACGGCCGCCTCGACGATGCGGTGCAGCGCCTGTGCGAGGTCCAGCTCCCGGCCGACCGCGAGCACCGCCTCCAGCAGGCTGTGCACCCGGTCCCTGGTCCCGCGTGCCGCGTCGATCCGCCACTGGAGCTCCTCCAGCAGCTCGTCCAGGCGCAGCCGGGGCATCCGCGCGCCGCCGCCCGCCGCGCTGCCGTCCGCTCCGCCCACCGGTGTCCTCCTCGTGTCCGCCCCGCGCGCCGCACCCGCTGCCCCGGGTGCCGTCCCACCTGCGGGATCGCCCGGTTCACCGTAGTGCCCGGGTGTCGGCGCACCGCACGCCGGGGTCGGCCGTACGCTCCGTCGGGCGGGCCTTTCGTCCCGTCCCCCGGGGTCCTCGGGCCCCTGTCGCCGGCCGCCGCGCACCGCCAGGGTGGGGGAGGAGCGGACGGGCCGTCAGTGCGCCGCCGCCCGGCGCCGACCCGCCGGACCGACACAGTGGAGGACCTCGTGAGTGAGCGGAGCGCGTACGTCAACGAGAGCGGCGGGCACCCGGTGCCGGCCGTGCTGGCCGGGGTCGACGGCTCGCCGCAGAGCACCGCCGCCGCCCACTGGGCCGCCGGGGAGGCCCGGCTGCGCGGAGTGCCGCTGCGCCTGGTGCACGCCTGGCCGTGGCTGACCGACGGCGAATCGGCCTTCGCCGAGCCCGACGACCTGCCCGCGGCCGCGCAGCGGGTCCTCGCCGCGGCCGCCGGGGAGGTCCGCGAGCGCCACCCCGGCCTGGAGGTGCGGACCGACGGCGTGCTGGACGCGCCGGTCGACGGCCTGGTCGCCGCCGCGGCCGACACCGACCTGCTGGTGCTCGGTTCCCGCGGCCGCGGCGGCTTCACCGGCCTGCTGCTCGGCTCGGTGAGCATGGCCGCCGCCGCCCGCAGCGGCGTGCCGGTGGTCGTGGTGCGCGAACCCGGCACGGCCGGCGGCGGCGACGGGCCCGAGGTCGTGGTCGGCGTCGACGCGCAGGACCCGCAGGACGAGGTGCTCGCCTTCGCCTTCCGCGAGGCGGCCCTGCGCGGCGCCCGGGTGCGGGCCGTGCACGGCTGGGACCTCCCGCCGGTGTTCGGCTACGCGGGCGGTGCCGTACCGGCCACCGAGATCGCCCAGCTGGAGGCCCTGGAGGCCAAACTGCTCTCGCTCGCCGTGGCCGCGGAACGCGAGCGGCACCCCGGCACCGCGGTGGTCGAGGACGTCCGGCTGGGGGCTGCCCGCGGCCTGGTGGACGCTTCTGCCGGGGCCGCTCTGGTGGTCGTCGGCCGGCGGCACCGGCCGATCGAGTTCGGCCCCCGGCTCGGCCGGGTCGCTCACGCGGTGCTGCACCACGCGCAGGCGCCGGTCGCCGTCGTCCCGCACGGCTGACCGGCTGACCGGCTGACCGGCGGGCACCCGGCCCGGGCCCCGGACCGCCGTCGCACCCGCCCGGCGTCCGTCCGGCGGGCGGGTGCGACGACGGGCCGTTGGACCCTGGCGCCCGCCGCGCCCCCGGCGCAGGCTCGGAAGCAGCGAGGTCACGGCGCCCGTCCGGGCGGGCGGACCCCGGGACGGGCCGACGGCCCCCGCCGGGCGCGCCGCGACCTCCGGTCCGGCACGGCACGCGGTCCCGCGGTCCCGCGTTCAGTGTTCCCGCGTCCCCGTGCGACGGCCGGACCCCGGACACGTCCCAGGAGTGGATCACCATGACCGGCACCTCCCTCCCCCTGACCCTCACCCCGGCGGACCTGCAGCTGCTCGCCCTCGCGGGCGGCGCGGCGCCGTCGCTGCACAACAGCCAGCCGTGGCGCTTCACGCCGACCCCGGACGGGCACGGACTCGCCGTGCACACCGACCCCGGCCGCGCGGTGCCGCTCGCCGACCCGACGGGCGCGGCGCAGCACATCGCCGTCGGCGCCGCCGTGTTCAACCTCCGGGTCGCCGCCGCGCGGCTCGGCCGCGACCCGGTGGTCCGGCTGCTCCCGGACGAGGCCGACCCGACCCTGCTGGCCGTCCTCGACCTCGCCGCCCCGGCCCGCAGCCGGCGCCCGTTCGGCCGCGACCTCTACCCCGCCATCACCGCCCGGCACTCGAGCCGCCAGCCGTTCGCCCAGCGCGACGTGCCCGAGGCGGTCCTCGGCGAGCTGATCGGCGCCGCCGGGGAGGAGGGCGTGGTGCTCGTCCCGCTGGAGGAGGCCGGCGTCCGCCGGGTGCTGGCGCTCACCGCCGAGGCCGAGCACCGCAACACCGCCGACCCGGCTCGCTCGGCCGAGACCCGCGACTGGCTGCGCGCCGGGCCGGGCGCGGCGCCCGACGGTACTTCCGGCGCCGCCGGGGACGGCATCCCGTACGAGGCCCTCGGCCCGCAGGACCACGACGCCCGCGTCCCGATGCGGGAGTTCGCCGGCCGCCCGCCGCACCGGCCCGCGCAGCCCTCCCGCCGCTTCGAGGCGCTGCCCCAGCTGTGCACCCTCGCCACCGGCGGCGACGGGCCGGTGGACTGGCTGGCCACCGGGCAGGCCCTGCAGCACGTCTGGCTGCTGGCCACGGTGCACGGCGTACGGCTGACGGTCTGGCACCAGGCCGTCGAGTGGCCGGACACCCGGTGGGCGCTGCGCGACCCGGCCGAGGGGCCGGGGCACGTCCAGCTCGTCCTGCGGGTCGGCTACGGGCCGCCCGGGGCGGCGACCCCCAGGCGGCCGGTCACCGAGCTGCTCGGCGGCTCCTGAGAGGGCGGGCCCCGCTGCCCGCGACGGACCGCGGGCTCAGCGCGGGCGGGAGGCCGGCGGCAGCACCTGGGCCCTGAGCCGCAGCTCCGGGCTGCGGCGGAAGGAGAGGGTGAACTCCACCCACTGGCCGGCCTGCAGCGGCGGCGGGTCGGCGATCAGCAGGTCGGAGTCCTCCGGGGACATCACCAGCTCGCCGCGGCCCGGGACGGGCAGCGCGGCCACCGGCTCCCAGCGGCCCGCCGCACCCTGGTGCAGATGCCGCTTCAGGGTGAGATGACCGCCGAACTCCCAGCGGGCGCCGACCAGTTCGTCCGAGACGTCGCCCGGGTTGCGGACCGTGAAGAAGGCCGCCACCGCCGGGGCGGCGCCGGTCGGCAGCAGCACCCACCCCGGCCCGGCCTCCACCGGCCGGGCCCGGCCGGCACCGCCGACCGCCGTCCACCCGGTCAGCAGGGCGAGCGCCAGCACCGCCGCGCCGACCGGGGGCGCGACCGCCCGGAGGCGCTCGGCGCGCCCGCTCGTCCGCCGTCCGCTGGTCCGCGGCCCGTTCACCCGTCCGTCCGCCCGTCGCCCGCTCATCCGTCGCCCGTCCGCCCGTCGCCCGCTCATCCGTCGCCCGTCCGCCCGTCGCCCGCTCATCCGTCGCCCGTCCGCCCGTCGCCCGTTCATCCGTCGCCCGTTCACCCGTCCGTCCGCCGGTCCGTCGGTCCGTCCGCTCATCGGCCCGGTCCGTCCGTGCGGCGCCGCGCCCGGCCGGGGGCCGTCGGGGCGCCCCGGCCCGGCTGCCAGGTGCGCAGCCGCAGGCTGTTGCCGACGACCAGCAGCGAGCTCAGCGACATCGCCACCGCCGCCAGCATCGGGTTGAGCAGCCCGACCGCCGCCAGCGGGATCAGCACCACGTTGTAGCCGAAGGCCCAGAGCAGGTTGACCCGGATCGTCGCCAGCGTGCGCCGCGCCAGCCGGACGGCGTCCACCACCGCCTCGATGTCACCGCGCACCAGGGTCAGCCCGGCCGCGCCGATCGCGGCGTCGGTGCCCGAGGCCAGCGCCACCCCGAGGTCCGCCGAGGCCAGCGCCACCGCGTCGTTGACGCCGTCGCCGACCACCGCGGTGGTCCGCCCCGCGGCCCGCAACCCGGCCACCACCTCGGCCTTGCGCTCGGGGGAGGCCGAGAAGTGCACCCGCTCGATGCCGAGCTCGCGGGCCACCGCCTCCGCCGCGCCGGGGCCGTCCCCGGTCAGCAGCACGGTCTCCAGCCCCAGGCCGCGCAGCCGGTGCAGGGCGCGCCAGCTGCCCGCGCGCAGCGTGTCACCGACGGCGAGCACCGCCGCGGCCCGCCCGTCCAGCTCCACCAGCACCGCCGTCCGGCCCGCCGCCCCGGCCGCCGTCACCGCGGCGGCCAGCACCTCGGGCAGTGGCCCCGCGGCGTCCGGCCGGACCACCCGGACGGACCGGCCCTCCACCGCCCCCGACACCCCGAGCCCGGCCGTGGCCGCGAACCCGTCCACGGCCGGCAGCGTGCCGCAGCGCTCCCGCGCCGCCGCCGCGACGGCCCGTCCGACGGGATGCTCCGACCGGTGCTCGACCGCGCCGGCCAGCCGCAGCACCGCGTCCCCGGAGGCGGCCCCGGGCCCGTCGGCCACCGTCACCGACGCCAGTTCCATCCGCCCGGTGGTCAGCGTCCCGGTCTTGTCCAGCACCACGGTGTCCACCCGGCGCAGGCTCTCCAGCACCTCCGGGCCGCGGACCAGCACGCCCAGTTCGGCGCCCCGCCCCGTCGCCGCCAGCAGCGCCGTCGGCGTCGCCAGGCCCAGCGCGCACGGGCAGGCCACCACCAGCACCGCGACGGCCGCCGTCACCGCCGCCTGCGCGGACGCGCCCGCGCCCAGCCAGAAGCCCAGCACGCAGACCGCCACGGCCAGCACGCTGGGCACGAAGACCCCGGCCACCGCGTCCGCCAGCCGCTGCGCCCGGGCCTTGCCGGCCTGCGCCTCCGCCACCAGGTCGGTGATCCTGGCCAGCTGGGTGTCCGCGCCGACGGCCGTCGCCCGCACCACCAGCGCGCCGCCGACGTTCACCGTCGCACCCGCGACGGCGTCCCCGGGGCCGACCTCGACCGGCACGCTCTCCCCGGTCAGCAGGCTCAGGTCGAGCGCCGAACCGCCCTCGACCACCACCCCGTCGGTGGCCACCCGCTCGCCCGGCCGCACCACGAACTCCTGCCCCGGAAGCAGCAGTTCGATCGGGACGAGGCGCTCCTCGGCACCCCCGGGAGTCCGGACGCACACCTCCTTCGCGCCCAGCCCGGCCAGCGCCGCCAGGGCGGAACCGCTGCGCCGCCGCACCCGGCCCTCCAGCAGCCGCCCGGCCAGGACGAACAGCGGCACGCCCACCGCCGCCTCCAGGTACACGTGCGCCGCGCCGCCGCCGTCCGCGGTGAGCGAGAACGGCATCCGCATGCCGGGATCCCCGGCGCCGCCGAACAGCAGCGCGTAGGCCGACCAGCCGAAGGAGGCCACCACCCCCAGGCTGACCAGGGTGTCCATGGTGGCCGCGGCGTGCCGCAGCCCCTGCCAGGCCCGCCGGTGGAACCCCGCCGACCCCCAGGTCACCACCGGGACGGCCAGCGCGAAGCAGACCCACTGCCACGCGGTGAACTGCAGCGCCGGCACCATCGACAGCACCACCACCGGGACGGCCGACAGGGCCGTCACCAGCAGCCGCAGGCGCTCCCGCGGCTCCTCCGCCGGGAGCCCGACGCCGACGCCCTCGGGCGCCGGCTCGGCGGTGTAGCCGGCCCGTTCGACCGCCGCCACCAGCTCCGCGACCGGCACCCCGGCCGGGTGCAGCACCCGGGCCCGCCCGGTCGCCAGGTTCACCCCGGCCGTCACCCCGTCGATCCGGGCCAGCCGCTTCTCCACCCGGCCGACGCAGGCCGCGCAGGTCATCCCGCCGACCGCGAGGTCGGTGCTCACCAGGGCCCCGGTGCCGGCCCCCGCGACGGGGCTCACGGCATCCCGCCCATGTCGTGCCCACCCGTCCCGGGCGCGCTGCCACCCGCCGGCGCGGGCCGCAGCCCGGGCGACACCGGCCCCGCCTGGCGCCCCACCGCGAAGGCCACCACGAACACCACCACCAGCAGCAGGGCGAACCCCGCCAGCACACTCGACGGCCGGACACCCGGCGACTTCGCACTCACCCCCCAGCAGTCGGACGGCCGGAGCCGTCGGTTCCCGTACGTTCCGACTTTCGGCATCCGAGGGCGGTTCCGGCGCCGGAGCCCGTGCCGGTGCCGGTGCCGCCCGGCGGTCCCCGGGTACCTTCCGACGCCCTCCGGGAGCCTCCGGGCGGCACCGGCGGGCCGGGCCCCGCGCCGGGGGAGCACCGCCACCCGAACGGGCGCGCAGCTGTCGCCGTCGCGCGGCAACGCGACGAAGCATGGGGTGGGAACGGGCCCTCCGGCCGCGGCCTCCAGCGCCCGGACGTAGAACGCCGAGCGAGAAGAGAGAACCCCGGTGCGCGAACTCCACAGCCTCCCCAGCCCCTCGGCCACCCGCCGCCCGCGCCGCCGGGCCGCCGCCCTGGTGGCGGTGCTCGCGGCCGCCGGGGTGCTGGCGGCCTGCAGCAGCTCGTCGACCAACCCCTCGATCACGGCCTCCGGGCCGGCGCCGTCCGAGTCGGTCGCCGCCGCCGAGGGCACCCCGTCGCCGTCCCCGACGGCCGCCGAGTCGCCGTCCGCGGCGGCCACCGCCGACGCCTCGGCCGCCGCGGCGGCGGCCTCCTTCGCCGCCTCGGTCTCCGCCCAGCAGACGGTGACCGGGGCGAAGGCCGCCACGGTGCTCGCCGCGCTGCCCGGCGGCGGCAACGCCATCGGCTCGGTCACCGTCGACGAGGTGCCGCTGCGCGACTCCGGCGGGCTGCCCGCGGCCGTCGTCACCGTCGAGAACGGGGGCCTGAACCCGGCCTCCTACGCGGTGCAGGTCGACTTCACCGACACCAGCGGCAAGACCGTGGACAGTGCGATGGTCGGCGTCGAGGCCCTGCCGGCCGGCGAGCAGGCCTCCTCGATCGCGTTCAGTCGGACCCCGGCCCAGCAGCGCCTGCTGCCCGTGGTGGTGAAGGCCTACAGCTACTGACGGCGGCACCGGGGCGCGGGCGGTCCCGGAACCGGTCGCCGGACGGACTGTCAGTGGTGCGCCGTAGCATCCCTTCGTGTGCCGAACAGCGGTGCACGGAGGGATTCACCACGTCAGGGGGAACAGTGATGACGCGCAACAGCAGGCGGATCCTGGCCGCAACGGCCGGTGCGCTGGGGGCGGTGCTGGCGCTGGCCGGTCCGGCCGCGGCGGTCCAGGGCGGCATGGGGACGGGCGAGATCCTGCCGCACCCCGGGCCGGACGGCCTGATCTGGATTCCGGACTGGATCGGCGACGGCGGGGCGGTCAGCGCCTCGGTGAACCCGTCGCAGCCCTTCACCGTGACGGTCGGCTGCCGGGGCGGCGGCTCGGTGCAGGTCCACGTCGGGGGCCTCGCCCCGGCCGACTTCACCGTGCGGTGCCCCGTCGACGCCACCGGCATCGGCTCGGTCGAGATACCCGCCCGCCCGGGCCGGGACATCGAGTTCACGGTGACCGCCTCCGACCAGGCGATCCACTGGGGCATGTACGCCACCCAGCCGGAGTGACGCACCGGGCCGTCCGCGTCGGCGGGCGCGGACGGTCCTCAGCGGCGGACGCGGACGGTCCTCAGCGGCGGACGCTGCGCGGGCCGGTGACGTCGGCGCCCAGGGCGGTGACGCGGGCGCGGAGTTCGCGGTCTGCGGTGACGACGAGGCAGCCCCGGTCAGGCCGTTCGGCGCGGGCCGCGCGCACGAGGTCGACGATCCGGTCGTCGCCGCTGCCGGCGGCCGTGACCACCCGCACCTCGGGCAGGCCGGTCACGCCCCGGGCCGCGCCCTCGACGACCAGCAGGACCTCCACCGGGCCGGGGCGGTCCGGCAGGCCGTGCGCGGCGACGGCCACCAGGGCGTCCCGCAGGCGTTCGGCGGCGCCCCGGCGGTCCCGCCACCACCCGTCGGGCACCGAGCCGACGACGTTGGCGCCGTCCACCACCAGCAGCGGCAGCGGGCCCGGGCCGGTCCCGTCGTGCTCTCCCATGGCGGCGGCCTCAGCTCAGCGTGATGCGGATGCCGACGGTGCCGCGCTCGCCGCGGCGCAGCCGGCTGCCGAGCAGGGTGAGCACGCCGAGCAGCCCGTACTTCTGGCGCAGCAGGGTCCGGTAGGCGGCGGTGCGCTCGGGGCCGAGGATCTCGGCGGTGGCCGGGTAGTGCGCCCCGGTCGGCCGGCCCTTGACGTCGCAGGGGCCGACCAGGACGTCGGCGCGGTTGCGGATCCGCTTGACCTTCCAGGAGTCGGTGACGGTCCAGACGCCGAGGGCCTCCCCGTCGCGCACCACCCAGACGGGCGTCGGCACGGCGGTGCCGTCCTTCTTGTAGGTGGTGACGAGCAGGTAGCTCCCGGAGGAGAGGCTGACGATCCGGGCGAGGTGGTCGGGCGTGGTCATGGCCAGGAGTGTAGGGCGTCGGCACCGATCGCCGCTGGTCAGCACGGGCCGCGGGGCGGCGGGCCGGGTGGCCGGTCCGGCGTTCAGCGGTGCCGGCGGGTGCGGGCGGTGACGACCAGGGCCCGCGCGCGGCGGACGAGGCGGCGCCGGCCACGGCCGCCGACCCCGGTGGAGCCGCCGAGCGCGGTGCAGCCGCCGCGGCGGAGGGCGAGCGCCGGCGCGGAGGCCGCGGCGACCGCGACCGCTGCCGCCGGGGCACCGGGGGCGGTGGCGGGCCGGCCGCGGCGGCGGGCCGCGGTGCGCCGTCCGGCGGCGAGCAGGGCGAGGGCGGAGCCGAGGGCGGCGGCCGTCCAGGCGGCTGGTTCGAGGCCGGGGCCGCGGTCGTCGGCGGCCTGCGGTTGCCGGGTGGCGCCGCCCGGGCCCGTGCCGGAGCCGGAGCCGGCGGCGGGGGCCGGCCCGGTGGCGGGCGCGGTGTCCTCCACCAGCTGTCCGACGGGCTGGACCTTGCCGGCTGCGGCGAAGCCCCAGTCGAGCAGGGCGGCCGCCTCGTCGTAGACCCGGCCCTGGGCCTCGGGGTGCATGACGGTGACCAGCAGGGTGCGCCCGCCGCGCTGGGCGGCTCCGGTGAAGGTGGCGCCGGCGTTGGTGGTGTAGCCGTTCTTGACGCCGATCAGCCCGGGGTACTTGCCGAGCAGGCGGTCGGTGTTGGCGATGTCGAAGCTGGTGCGCTGGCCGGTGAGCTTGTCCAGCGCGCCGGGGAAGCGGGCGGTGCGGGTGCCGCAGTAGGAACGGAAGTCGGCGTTGCGCAGCCCGGCGCGGGCGAACAGCGTGAGGTCGTACGCGGAGGAGACCTGCCCGTCCATGTCGTAGCCGTCGGGGGAGACCACCCTGGTGTCGCGGGCCTGCAGCGACCGGGCGCGGGCCTGCATCTCGGTGACGGTCTGCTGGAGGCCGCCGTTCATGTGGGCGAGGACGTGGACGGCGTCGTTGCCGGAGCTGAGGAAGACGCCCCGCCAGAGGTCCTCGACGCGGTAGGGGAGGTTCTCCTTGACGCCGACCAGGCTGCTCCCGGCGCCGAGGTTGGCGAGTTCGGCGGGGGCGACCTTGTGTTCCAGCGTGCGGTCGAACTTGGGCAGCACGGTGTCGGCGAAGAGCATCTTGAGGGTGCTGGCGGGGGGCAGCTGCCGGTGGGCGTCGAGGGCCGCCAGGACCTCGCCGGTGTCGGCGTCGGCGACCAGCCAGGACCGCCCGGTCAGTTCGGCGGGCAGCGCGGGGGCCCCGGCGAGGGGGGCGACCTGGACGGCCGGTCGGGCGAGCCGCTCCCCGCCGGCCGTGCCGGCGGCCTCGGGTGCCGCGGTGGCGGCCGTGGCACCGCCGGCCGGGGCGGCCGTCGCGCCCGCGGCGCCCGCTGCGAGCACCAGCGTGGACGCCGCGGCGGCCGCGAGCCTGCTGACCTGCTGTGACATCTGCTGCACACCGCGAACGTACCCGGGCCCGGGCCGGCCCGCCGCGCCTGCTGCTCCGTCCGGATCCCCGGCGGAGGGAGGGCGCTGCTGATCCCCGGTCAGGGCCGCCGGGGCGCCGGCGGGGCGTTCATGGCGTCGACGGCGGCGACGAGGGGGGCCAGTTCGGGGTTCCCGGCGGCCTCGTCGAGGGCTTCCCGGAGGGCGGTGTCGTTGGTGGGCCGGGCCTCGGCGAGGAGCTCCAGGCCGGCTTCGCTGACGTTGGTGTAGATGCCCCGGCGGTCGGTGGGGCAGAGGTAGCGGGAGAGCAGTCCGCGGTCCTCGAGGCGGCTGACCAGGCGGGTGGTGGCGCTCTGGCTGAGGACGACCGCGTCGGCGACCTGCTTCATCTGCAGGTGGCCGCCCTCGCCGTCGTGCTGGCGGCTGAGGACGTCGAGGAGCGAGTACTCGCGCACGCTCAGGTCGTGCCCGGACTGCAGGGCGCGCTCGATGTGCGCCTCGATCCTGCCGTGCAGCAGGTACAGGGCACCCCATCCGTTGGCGAGGGCGGTCAGCGCGGGGTCCGTGGCGGTCATGCCAGGGCCTCCTTCGAGGGTGCGGCGGGTGTCCAGGGTAAGCCGTGGCCCGAAATATCGGCCAGAGGAGACAGCCAGCGTTTGCATTTATCGCGCGTCTGCAACTATTGTCGAAGCACGTAAGGCGCACTGACAATCGCACGGAGGGTGGCACCATGCCTCTCGCGCTCCTCGCCCTGGCCATCGGGGCCTTCGGGATCGGCACCACCGAGTTCGTGGTCATGGGCCTGCTGCCCGAGATCGCGGGTGACTACGGAGTGTCCATCCCCACCGCAGGTCTGCTCGTCACCGGCTACGCGATCGGCGTGGTCGTCGGCGCACCGCTGATGACGGTGCTCGGCACCAGGATCAGCCGCAAGACGATGCTGATGCTGCTGATGGGCCTGTTCACCGCCGGGAACCTGGTGTCCGCACTGGCGCCGAGCTTCGGGGTGATGCTCGCCGGGCGCATCGTCGCCTCGCTGGCGCACGGCGCGTTCTTCGGCATCGGCTCGGTGGTCGCCGCCGAGCTGGTCGCCCCGGACCGGAAGGCGGGCGCCATCGCCACCATGTTCACCGGGCTGACCGTCGCCAACATCGTCGGCGTGCCGCTCGGCACCTACATCGGGCAGGCCGTGGGCTGGCGGACCACCTTCGTCGCGGTCGCCGCGCTCGGCGTCGTCGGCCTGCTGGGCATCGCCAGGCTCGTCCCCGCCCTGCCGCGCGCCGAGGGCGCCCGCCTGCGCGGCGAGCTGACCGCGTTCCGCAACCCGCAGGTGCTGCTCGCGATGGCGATGACCGTGCTCGGCTTCGGCGGAGTGTTCGCCGCGATCACCTACATCGCCCCGATGATGACCAACGTCGCCGGCTACTCCGACGGCGCGGTCACCTGGCTGCTGGTGCTGTTCGGCGTCGGCATGTTCCTCGGCAACCTCCTCGGCGGCAGGTTCGCCGACCGCAGGCTGATGCCGCTGCTCTACACCACCCTCGGCGGCCTGGCCGTCGTGCTCGCGGTGTTCACCCTCACGGCGCACGACAAGGTCCTCGCCGCCCTGACGATCCTGCTCGTCGGAGCCCTCGGGTTCGCCACCGTCCCGCCGCTGCAGAAGCGGGTGCTGGACCAGGCCCACGGCGCGCCCACGCTGGCCTCCGCCGTCAACATCGGGGCGTTCAACCTGGGCAACGCGCTCGCGGCCTGGCTCGGCGGGACGGTCATCTCCGCCGGCCTCGGCTACACCGCCCCGAACTGGGTCGGCGCCGCCCTGGCAGCCGCGGCCCTCGCCCTCGCGCTCTGGTCCGCCGCGCTGGAGCGCCGTGCCCCGGCGGCCGTGACCGCTGCCACCGGGTCCACCACCGCGCCCACCGCCGCCGGGGCCTCCGCCGCCCGGTCCGTCCCGGGCCTGGCCCACCGCTGAGCCCTCCCGTCCACCACCGGGCCCCCCGACCGCAGCCCCCCCGACCCCCAGACCTCCGCCCCCGACTCCCAGGAGAAGCACCACCATGAGCACCCCCGCCGTGCACCCCACCGCCGTCACCCCGCTCGGCACCGCCGACGCCGAGACCCTGGTCGGTGCCGCCCGCGCCGCCGCCGAGGCGGCCGGGGTCGCCGTCAGCATCACCGTCCTCGACGCCGGCGGCCACCTGCTGGCCTTCCGCCGCGACGACCGGGCCGTGCTGATCTCCGGCGAGACCAGCACCCGCAAGGCGTACACCGCCCTCCAGCTGGACGCCCCGACCGCCGACCTGGTCGACCTCGTCAGGCCGGACGGACCGTTCCACTCGCTGCCGACCGCCCTGGACCGGCCGCTGCTGTTCATCGCCGGGGGCGTCCCCGTGCGCCGCGACGGCCGGCTGATCGGCGCCCTCGGTGTCGGCGGCGGCGCCCCCGAGCAGGACCACGCCTTCGCCACCGCCGCCCTGGACGCGCTCACCCGGTGACCGCTCCCGCGGCCGCCCCGCCTCCGCGGGAGCCGCCCCCGCACCGCCGGCCCCGGGCATAGCGCCGGTCAAGGAAAGGTCTGCCGTCTCCAATGCCGGCGCCCTCGCCGGCCGACTCGGATTCGGCGCCGCCCCCGGCGCCGCCGGGATCCACCGGGACGACCCGGGGGTTCCGCACCGCATCCCGGCGGGTTGACGGCCCGGCGGTTCCGCACCGCATCCCGGCGGACCGACCGCCCGCGGCTCGTGAGCCCTACGGCGTGTCAGCGCCCTCGCCCGTGCCCGCCGCCCGACCCGGTCGGGTGGCGGGCACGGGTGCGTCCCCGGCGGCCGGCGCGGCGGCCGCGACGCCGTCGAGCAGGACGGCGAGGCCGGTGCGGAAGGTCTCCTGCTCGCGGTCCTGCGGGGGGCCGTCGGCACCGCTCTGCAGGGCGGTGAGCAGCGGGAAGCGGCTCGGGAAGTCCGGTGCCAGTTCGGCCAGTCGGGCGGATCTGGCGGTCCACCAGTCCTCGTCCGTGACGCCGGTCTCGGCGGCGGCCGCGCGGGACTCGGCAGTCGCGGCGGCGGTGCCGCGGACGAACTGCCAGAGCGCGGAGACCGCTCCGCGCAGCGGCCCGGGCGCCAGGCCGGCCGGCCCGAGGGCGCCCAACAGGGCTTCCATGGCGGTGAGTTCGGCCGGGCCGAGGACCGGCCGGGCCTGCGAGACCTGGAGCATCCAGGGGTGGCGCAGGTAGCGGTCGTACAGCGCGCCGGCCCAGGCGGTGACGGCGGCGCGCCAGTCGTCCGAGGGCGGGGGAGCCGCGGGGAGTCCGGCCAGGGCGCGGTCGTGCATCAGGTCGAGCAGTTCGGCCTTGCCCGGCACGTAGGTGTAGAGGGCCATCGCGGTGCGGCCGAGCCGTTCGCCGACGGCGCGCATGGAGAGCGCGGCCATCCCCTCGTCGTCGGCCACCGCGATTCCGGCGGACACGATCGCGTCCACACTGAGCCCCGGTTTGGGGCCGCTGCGCCCGGTGCGCGGTTCCGGTGCGGCGCCCCAGAGCAGGGCGAGGGACCGGTGGGCGTCGCCCTGTCCGGCGTAGACGACCATGCACAACTCCTTATGACGTAAAGTATCCTCGACCACGGCAACTCTTTATGTCGTAAGGTTATCAATCGGAGGGGTTCGCGATGACACTGCCCGTCACCTTCCTCGAGGTCGTCGAGGTCCGCCGGATCACGCCGCGCACCGCCCGGGTCGTCTTCGAGGCCGAGGCCCTGGACGACTCCGTGGGCGCGGCGCCCGACCAGCAGGTCAAGCTCTGCTTCCCGCGCCCCGGGCAGCGGGTGCCCGAGCTGCCGCCGCAGAGCGCCGACCCGATGGGCTGGTACCAGGCGTACCTGGCGATCCCCGAGGCCGCGCGCCCGCTGCTGCGCAGCTTCACCCTCCGGCGTCGGCGGCCCGGCACCCGGCAGGTCGAGATCGACTTCGTGCTGCACGGCGACGCCGGCCCGGCCGCCGCCTGGGCCGCGCGGGCCGCCGCCGGGCAGCGGCTCGGCATGGTCGGGCCCTCCGCGCTGTACGCCCCGGCCGTCCCGTTCCCCGACGCTGCCGCCGCGGCCGACTGGGTGCTGCTGGCCGGGGACGAGACGGCCCTCCCGGCCGTCGCGACCCTGGTCGGGGCGCTGCCCGCCGCGGTGCCGGCGGTGGTGTTCGTCGAGATCGCGGACGAGGCCGAGCGGCAGCCGCTGGAGAGCGGTGCCGAGCCGGTGGTGCACTGGCTGCCGCGGGGCGGGGCGTCCCCGGGCGCCGTGCTGACGGAGGCGGTGCGGGCCGCCGAACTGCCCGCCGGCCGTCCGTTCGTCTGGCTGGCGGGGGAGGCCGGCGCGGTCCGGGCGCTGCGCCGGCACCTGGTGGACGGGCGCGGCGTGCCGAAGGCGTCGATCGACTTCACCGGGTACTGGCGCCACCGGCTCACCCAGGACGACGCGCCCACCGCCGAGGACCTGGCGGACGCTCAGGAGCGGCTGGCCGGCACCTGATTCCGGCGGCGGTCCCCCGGACTCGCCGGTGCCCCGGGCCGCAGTCGGCCCGGGGCACCGGTTCTGTCATGTCCGGTTTCGGGGCCGGAGGGAGGGGAAGAGAGTCGGACGGCGCGTGCGGTGCGCCGCAGGTGGCGGTGTTTCGCCAGTGTCCAGAGTTCGCCACCGTTTTCCGGCCGCATCGGGCGGGTCCGGAGGGGGCCGGTCGGCGAATAGGGGCGGGATTGGCCCGATTTCCGCCGTGCATTTTACTTTCTGATGGTCATCTTTACTTGCTGATGGGGATTTCCCCCCTTGTCGTGGTCGTGTCGGATGCGCTGGAATTCGACCGCTGTCGGGACGCGCGGTCCGGAGCAACCACGCGACCGATCCGGATCCGCGTACGCTGGGCCGTGCAACCTGACGTCTCATCAGACGAAAGGATGTCCATTGATCGGCTGGCGGAAATCCCAGCTAGCAGCTGCCGTCACGGTCACCGCCGCGTCCATGGTCCTGACCTTCGGGTCCAGCGCCGACGCAGCCCCGATCCCGGAGCCGCAGACCGCCCCCGTGGCGTCCGCGGACGGGAGCCCGGTGCCGGTGATCGTGATCCTCAAGGACCAGATAACGGACGCCCCGGCCGACCACGGCCACCTGGGCACCCGTCAGCAGAAGGCCGCGCAGACGCAGGCCCCGCTGCTGGACAAGGTCAAGGCCGGCGGCGGGACCAACATCAAGACCTTCGTGGTCGGCAACGCCTTCTCGGCCACCGTCAGCCCGGCGCTGCGCGCCGCACTGGAGACCGACCCGGCCGTCGCCTCCGTGGTGGCGGACACCCAGATCGCCGTCGCCCCGCCGGCCGCCGGCAAGGCGAAGCAGGACACCGCGGCCACCACGGCCGCCGGAGCCAAGGCCCCCAAGGCCGCCGCCCCGCAGGCCGCTCCGGGCAGCAACGGCGCGCAGGGCACCGAGGAGAACGCGACCAACACGGTCTGCCCCTCCGACCCGGCCAAGCCCCTGCTGGAGCCCGAGGGCCTCTACTCCACCAAGGCGGTCGGCGGCAACGGCCAGCCCGGCGCCGACACCCTGGCCACCGGCAAGGGCGTCAAGGTCGCCTACATCGCCGACGGCCTGGACCCGAACAACCCGGACTTCATCCGGGCCGACGGCTCGCACGCCGTCGTCGACTACCAGGACTTCGCCGGCGACGGCTGGGACGCCCCGACCGGCGGCGCGGAGGCCTTCGGCGACGCCTCGGCGGTCATCGCCCAGGGCCGCCAGGTCTACGACGTCTCCAAGTTCGTCAACGCCTCGCACCCGCTCCCGGCCGGCTGCAACATCCGCGTCCGCGGCCTCGCACCGGACGCCTCGCTGGTGGCGCTGAAGGCCGGCGGCGAGGTGATGTCCAACTCCTCGATCCTGCAGGCGATCGACTACGCGGTGCGGGTCTCGCACGTCGACGTGCTCAACGAGTCCTTCGGCGGCAACGTCACCCCGGACAGCGGCGCGCACGACACCATCTCGCTCTTCAACGACCAGGCCGTCAAGGCCGGCGTCACCGTCGCCGTCTCCTCCGGCGACGCGGGCATCACCGGGACGATCGGCACCCCCGCCACCGACCCGAACGTGATCGCCGTCGGTGCCTCCACCGACAACCAGAACTACCAGCAGACCGGTTACGCGGGCGCCCAGTTCTCCAACCGGACCTGGAGCAACAACCGCATCTCCGCGCTCTCCTCGGGCGGCTTCACCCAGGCCGGCCGCACCGTCGACCTGGTCGCGCCGGGCGAGTCGGACTGGGCGCTCTGCTCGCCGGACACCGCCAAGTACACCGACTGCAAGGGCTTCAGCGGCAACGGCACGCCGATCCAGTCCTTCGGCGGCACCAGTCAGGCGGCCCCGTTCGTCACCGGCGCCGCGGCCCTGGTCATCCAGGCCTACCGCGACACCCACGGCGGCGACTCGCCCTCCCCGGCCCTGGTCAAGAAGCTCCTCACCGGCACCGCCAGCGACCTCGGCGTCCCGGCCGAGGAGCAGGGCGCCGGCCTGCTGAACGTCCGCGCCGCCGTCGAGGCCGCCCGCGGCATCCAGGACGGCGACGGCACGCCCGGCAACCGCACCGTCGTGGTGAACACCGGTCAGCTCGACATCGCGGGCAACCCCGGCTCGACCCACACCGCCGACGTGAGCGTCACCAACACCAGTGACGAGCCGCAGACGGTCAGCGCGGCGACCCGCGCCTTCGTGCCGCAGGGCAGCGACCAGCAGACCGTCCAGCTGGACTCCGCCTCCACCGACACCTTCAAGTACGCCACCAACGGCGTCACCTGGGTGAAGAAGGAGGTCAAGTTCACCGTCCCGGCCGGTGCCGACCGCCTCGCGGCGTCGATCGCCTGGCAGGGCGCGCCCAACCCGGTCAGCAACGGCCCGGTGGTCCGCATGACGCTGCTCGACCCGTCGGGCCGCTTCGAGACCAACACCCGCCCGCAGGGCGGCGCGACCCCGGCCGACTTCGGCCTGGTGGACGTCCCCCGCCCGGTCGCCGGCCAGTGGACCGCGATCCTCTACACCCCGGCGGGCCAGGCCGGCTACACCGGCGCCGTCCAGCTCGGCACCACGACCCAGCGGGCCGTCCCGGCCGGCGGCGTCAGCCCCTCCACCACCGAGCTGAAGCCGGGCCAGACCAAGACCCTCAAGGTCCAGGTCACCACCCCGGCGACCAGCGGCGACTCCAGCGAGGCGGTCACCGTCTCCGCCTCCAACGGCAACACCACCAGCGTGCCGGTCGTGCTGCGCAGCCTCGTCCCGGTCAAGAACGGCACCGGCACCTTCACCGGCACCATCACCGGCGGCAACGGCCGCGGCTCCTCCCCGACGCAGAGCTTCTCCTACGGCTTCGACGTCCCGAAGGGCCAGAAGGACCTGCGGGTCGGCCTCGCCGTCAAGGACCCGAAGCTGCTCATGCAGGGCGCGCTGATCAGCCCCAACGGCACCCCGATGGACATCGAGGGCAACGGCCTCTTCGACGCGCAGGGCAACCTGACCGGCACCACCGGCGGCGTCTCGGCCACCACCGTCAACCCGGCCGCCGGCCGCTGGCGGTTCGTCCTCAACGTGGTCGGCCCGGTCAGCGGGCAGCAGCTCGGTCAGGACTTCACCGGCACCGTCGCGTTCAACCAGAACAGCGCCACCGCCGCGGGCCTGCCCAACGACGGCCGGACCAAGCTCGCCGCCGGCAAGCCGGTCACCGTCCAGGTGAACTACACCAACAACACCGTCGCCACCCAGAAGATCTCGGCCGACGGCCGCCTGGACCGCCGGGTCGACCTGCCGCTGGTGCCGCAGGGCACCTCGGCCACGGTCAAGCTCCCGCTGAACCTGGAGTCCGCCGTCCCGTCCTTCCTGGTGCCGCCGGGCACCGACCAGCTGAAGGGCGTCGCGGCCTCCTCGACCCCGGCCCAGCTGGAGCTCAGCGCCACCACCGGCTCGCCGGACCTCTTCGGTGACCTGAAGAAGGCCCAGGACGGCTCGACCGTCTCGGTCGTCACCGACAAGGGCAGCGCCGAGCAGCCCGTCGTCCCCGGCAACTGGGGCGTCTTCGTCCAGCAGATCGGCCCGTTCGGCAACGGCGGCGCGCCGGCCGGCACCTCCACCATCACGGCCACCGCGCACACCCAGGCGTTCGACCCGGCGCTGACCTCCAGCACCGGTGACCCGTACGCCGCGGCGGTCGACGCCTCGGCCGCGGCCGCGAACCCGGTGACCGTCCAGCCGGGCGCCACCGGCTCGCTGCAGGTGACCCTCACCCCGACCGGGGCGAAGGGTAGCACCGTCAAGGGTGTCCTGTACCTGGTCTCCGCCCCGACCGGGGTGGCGACCGCCAACAACGTCCTGAACACCACCGGTGCGGTGCTCGCGGCGATCCCGTACAGCTACACGGTGAACTGACGAAGCATCAACTCGCCGAGGCCGTCCCGGAGTTACGGGGCGGCCTCGGTCGTGTTCGGTCCCCCGGAAGGGGATTCCCGGGGCGCGGCACTGGGCAGGGTCGAGAACGAACGGACGCCGCCGAGGCGTCCGACCGGACCCGGGGAGCGGGAGTTGAACGAGGCGATCAAGCACAGCCACATCGAGGTGAACGGCGTGCGGCTGCACCTCGCGGAACAGGGCGAGGGCCCGCTGGTCCTGCTGCTGCACGGCTTCCCGGAGAGCTGGTACTCCTGGCGCCACCAGTTCGCCCCGCTGGCCGCGGCCGGCTACCGGGTCGTCGCCCCCGACCAGCGCGGCTACGCCCGCAGCGAGCAGCCGTCCAGCGTCGACGCGTACACCCTGCTGCACCTGGTCGGCGACGTCACCGCGCTGATCGGCGCGCTCGGCGAGCAGCGGGCGGTCGTCGTCGGCCACGACTGGGGAGCGCCGGTCGCCTGGGCCGTCGCCGCCCTGCGGCCGGACCTCGTGCGCGGCGTCGCCGGGCTGAGCGTGCCGCCGCTGCCGGTCAGCGGGCCGCCGCCGCTGCACGCCGCCCGGGAGCACTTCGGCGAGGGCTTCTACCAGCTGTACTTCCAGGAGCCCGGCCGGGCCGACGCCGAGCTGGCGGCCGACGTGCGGTCCAGCCTGCGCCGCATCCTCTCCGGCACCCAGCCGGAGGGCGGCCCGCGGCCCTGGGTCGTCCCCGAGGGCCGGACCCTGCTGGACACCGTCCCCGAGCCGGAGCGCCTCCCGCACTGGCTCACCGAGGCGGACCTCGACGCCTTCGCCGCCGACTACGCCGAACACGGCGAGCGGGCCTTCACCGGCGGGCTCAACTGGTACCGCAACATCGACCGCAACGCCGAACTGCTCGCCGCCTTCGACGGGGTGACGATCGACGTGCCCGCCCTCTACGTGGCCGGCGAGCAGGACCTGGTGAACGCGCTGATCACCCCCGAGGTGCGCGCCCACCTGCTCGGCCGGGTCCCCCGGCTGCACCGCCACGTCCGCCTCCCGAAGACGGGCCACTGGACGCAGCAGGAACGCCCGGACGAGGTCAACGAGGCCCTGCTGGACTTCCTGAAGGCACTGGACTAGAGCTGGGCATGGGCCCGTCCGGTGGTCCCGTGCCCACGAGGATCCACGGGGCCGGCAGGCCTTAGCAGCCGCCACTGACACCAGGCGGATCCCGCCGTCCTGATCCAGCCGGATCCGGGCCCCGTAGTCTCCTGCCCCGCCCGCGCCGCGGGCGGGTTGCAGGCCGGTCGACGCCGTCGCCGCCGAGATTCCGGCCACCGCGCAGGTGACCGGATCCGGCCGGTGCCGGCCCGGACCTCCCGGTGGCATCCGGATGCTGGTCCCCCAGAGACCGTGCGGGGGAGAGGAGATCCGGGTGGGCAAGGATGGGGAAGGCGAGCTGGCCGCGGCCGTGGAGGCCCTGCTGGCGGACGCGGGGGCCGAGCCGGGCGTGGAGGCGCGGACGGAGGAGGAGGCGGCCTGGGCAGTCCGGCTCTTCGACGACCGGCTGCACGAAGGGCCTGAGCTCCTCCGGCAGGTGGCGGAGCGCGCGCAGCAGGGCGCCGAGACCATCTCCTCGGACCGGCTCCAGGTCCTGTCCGAGATGGTGCAGAACGCCGATGACGCCGGAGCACGCGAGGTCCGAATCCGCTGGCGTCCGACCGAGCTCCTCGTCGCGCACAACGGTGGGCGTCTGCGCCTGGCGGACCTCCCACGGCTCGGGCTGCCGTGGCTCAGCGGTAAGAGCCTGGACGCCGAGAGCACCGGCCGCTTCGGCATCGGCCTGGCGACGATCCGGCTGCTCTCGACCACCTGGGAGGTGCACGGACCCCCGTACCGCGTCCGGTTCGCGGACGTCACGATGACGCCGGCCGAGGCTCCTCACCTGCCGCAGGACATCGCGGGCCCGGAATGGACGGTCTTCCGCATCCCGCTCGAAACGGACGTCCTCTCCGCCGACGAGGTCCTGGAATGGTTCGAGGACTGGCAGGACGCCTCCCTGCTCTTCCTGCGGCACCTCGACCGGGTCACGGTGGACACCGACGACTCCGCCGGCGTGGTCCGGACCAGGGTGCTGCGGCTGACCTGGCAGGAAGTCACCACGTTGACCTTGCCGGTCGGCGGAGAGCGGCACGAGGTCCGGGTCCGGGAGGCCCGGACCACCGAGGACAAGTGCTGGCGCGTATACGACGTGCTGATCCCGTCCCGGCCGGGCTGGCACCGGATGCACAAACGGCTCGGCCCGACGGTACCGGTGGCCGTGGCGTTGCCGCTCTGCGAGGGCGAGCGGGGGAACATCCACGCGGGCCTTCCGGTCGCACCGCTGGCCGTCCCGGCCCGGGTGCACTCGCAGTTCGACCCGGTCGTCAGTCGGGAGGGCTTCGCGGCCAGCACGCTGAACGCGGCTCTGGTCCCGGTCGTCGCCGACCTGTGGCAGGCCGCGGTGCTCGACCTCCTCGGGCGAGTGGAGCCGTCGGCCTGGCACCTGCTGCCGCTGCCCGGGACGTCCGCCCCCGCCAGGGCCGGGCTGCCCGACCGCCTGTTCGGTGCGTTCCTCGAACGAGCCCGGAACCAGGTGGCCGCCGTACTCGCGCTGCCCGTCCCGGAAGGCCCGGCCGTGCCGCTCGCCGATCTCGCCGTCGAGGTCGAGGAACTGACCGGGGTGATCTCGCCACGGGACACCGCCCGTCTGGCAAGCCTGGAACACGACTTCCCCGATACCGCTCGGGACGTCGGCGGCCGATGGCGGGAGGTGCTCTCGGACTGGCGGACCGCCGGCACCGCAGGCCTCCCGGGAGAGGTCAGGGTCGTGGACGCGCTCGGACTGCTCCAGCAGCCCGCCTACGACATCGACCGGACGGTCCGGCTCACCGCCGTCGCTCTCAAGGCCGGGCTGGACTACCGACTGATCCACTTTCCCTGCCTCGCCACGGCCGACGGCCGGCGGCTCGCTCCGGCCGGCGCCGGGCACGCTTTCGCGCACCACCGGGGCACCGGACCGCTCGACCCGCTGGGCGTCCTGCTCGACCTGCATCCCGGCTACTGGAGCGGTGAGGACGCGGCCCGGCGGGTCACCACCTGGTTGGCGAAGCACAACTGTCTGATCCACCGTGACGACACGGCGGCGGTGCTCCGACACATCGCACGGCTCGGTGAGACGGGCAGCCGACTCCCAGCCACCGACCTCCCCGGAGCCGAACGGCTCGTCCTGCTCCAGCAGGCCGTCGGCGCGCTCACGAAGCCCGAGCGCGACCGGCTGGGGCGGGGAATCGGCCGTACCCTCCTGCTCGACGCCTTCGAGTACGGCGCGGACGGTGCGGAGACGGCACGTCAGGCCCGGCCGGAGGAGATCTACCTCCCCCAGGCGCTGGAGAGCACCGACGGCGATCGTTTCGCCGCCGCCGCGCGAAGGACCGCCGGTCTGCTCTGGGCCCACCGCGGCTATGCCAAGACCCTCCTGCCCGCCTCGCAGAGCGGTGGCCTCAGCCGGACGGCCTTCCTGCGGTTGCTGGGCGTGGCGGACACACCCCGGTTGAACCCGATCCTGGAGGGCCGGGCGGTCAAGCGGTACGAGGTGCGGGACAGCCGGGTGGGGCTCAGTCGCGATGCCGGGTACGCGCCCTCCGGCCGGCGGCGGGCCATGGTCCAGCTCGGTGCCAAGTACACCCTGGACGACCGGTCGGCGAGGGACCTCGACCGGGTCGTCAAGAACATCGGCGCAGAACGGGACGGAGTCGAACGGCGCCGACGCACGGTCGCCCTGCTCCAGACCCTCGGCAAACCGGGCATGGTCACCAGCCCGGAGCAGGCGACGGTCCGGGCGGCCACCGACATGCGCGGATGGATCGAGAAGGGATCGGTCCCGGCCCTGTGGGTCTGGCGCCTGCGTGACAGCGCATGGCTGGAGGATGCGAGCGGTGTCCTGCGCCGCCCCGACCAGCTCCAGTTGCGCACGCCCGACGCCGAGGCCCTCTACGGCCAGGACGAGCCGAACTACCTTCACCCCGAGATCCAGCGCGCCCTGGCCGGCCGCATCGACGTACTCACCGCCATCGGAGTGGCCGGCGACCCCGATGTTCCACAACTGGTCGAACGCGTCCGCCAGTTGCGAAAGCGCCCGGTCCCGGTGGGGGCCGCGCTGGAGGAACTCCGGGCCGAGGCGTACCTGGTCTACCGGGCGCTCGCCCGGCGCCTGGCGGAGCGACCGGCTGACATTCCCCGGGCGGACCTCGAACGAGGTATCAGGGCCGCGTTCCAGGGGGCCGACTCCCTGATCCTCACCGACACGGGTTGGCGACGTCCCGACGAATGCCTCCGGGGCACCACGATCCTGCGCGGCATGCGGGCCTTCGTGCCGCCCGGGCCGGAACTGCTCCCGCTCTGGCAGGTGCTGGACATCAAGGAGCCGCGCTCCGAGGACCTGGTGGACGTCCTCAAGGAACTCGCCGCTGCCGGGGAGCCGACGGAGGAGAACCAGCAGCGGCTGATGCTCGAGGCGTTGAGGTCGCTGAACAACCTTGTCGGCGGTGCGGGAACGACCGTCACACCGGGCCTGCGGGCCAAGCTGCGCTGGCTGCCATTGTGGACGACCAGCGGGTGGATCAAACCCGGACGGCTCAAGGACCAGCCGGTCTACGCCGTTTCCGCCCACCTGACGGTCGAGCGGGCTCTCTCCGGTCGCGTCCCGCTCTGGCAGCCGGGCGGGGACGCCGAGCAGTTCACCGACCTGGTAGGCCTCCTGGGCGTGCACGTGCTGGACACGGCGGCGGCCCAGGTGGTCGAGCCCGACGGGGCGCTACCGGACCCGGGCCTCACCGCGGACCTCGCCCGGGCCGTCATCGCCCTGCAGGACCGCCTGGTCCGGGACGAGCCGGCCGTCGCCGACTCCTTCACGGACTGGGACGGTCTCACCCGCCTGGAGGTGCGCATCCTGCCGGGACTGCGTGTCCGGCTGGACGTGGGGCACGACCGTGAGCCGCTGGAGGTTCCCGTCGGCGCCCACGTCGACCACGCGGCCAAGGCGCTGTTCCTGGCCGCCCCGGACGAGCTGCGGACCCGTCTGGGCACCGGCGCCGCCCTGGCTTGCCTCTTCACGGGTTCACGCGCCCAGGTGGCCCGCCACTGGCGGGACTTCTGGGAGGAGGACGACGTCACGACCGGCCATGCCGTGCCGATCACCTCGGCGGGTCAGCGCGACGTCGAGGAGCAGAGGCGACGGGACGAACTGCTGCGCGAACGATCCCTCCGGGCGGCGAACGCGGCGACCCGGGTGGACGCGGCACCGGCGACGACTCCTCGGCCCGCACGGGGCGCCCGGCGTCGGGCGCCCCAGACGGCTGCGCCGCTGCCGGTCGTGCTCGCGCCCGTCGTGCCCTCGCCCAGGCCGGCCGGTGGGGGCTCGGCAACACCACCAGGGGCGGCACCGAACCCGGTTCCCGCCTCGACCTCCCCCGTCCAGCGACGGCTGGTCGGTCTTGACCGGCTCGGCCGGCCTACCTCCAGGCAGACGGCGTCATCGGCGGGCCCGGCGAGGCGATCGGCCGGGATGCAGCCGCCACGCTCGGCCGGTGGGCAGGGCAGCGGCCTCTCGGCACCCCGGCCGGGCGGCGCGGTGCCCCGTCGGCAGGCCGCTCCGCTCGGCTACCGGGACGACTCCAAGGAGGAGCTGGTCATCGGCCTCCTCGCGGCCGTCCTCGGCGAGGAAGCGGACAGCATCGACCAGCGCGGCGGGCACAACATCGGAGCGGACGCGGTCGACAGCACGGGTCGCTACTACGAGATCAAGGCGCACGGGGGCAGCCGCCCGAACGAGGTGACCCTCACCACGGCCGAGTTCCTCCGTGCCCGGGAGCAGGGTGAGAACTACGTCCTGCTTCTCGCCGAACATCTTGAGGAGGGCAGCGGTGGCGACCCGACCCTGATCATGATCAGTGACCCGCTCAGCTGGCTCGACGTGCAGCCCGTCTCCGACATCCGCCTCAAGGGCACGCGGGCAACCGATGTGGAGGCCACCGTGTGGACGTGGCCCACCCTCTGACCGGAACGGTCGCGCCGGGCACGGGTGGGATCGAGCGCCCGGGCGACTGCCGGGTTCCCGTCCATGGTCCGGGGCTCTCTTGACCGGCCGCCGGTCCCGGGGGCGGGGCGTCCCGGAGCGGGGTCAGACCGGGATCAGGCGGGTGATCAGTTCGGCGAGGCGGCGGGCGTTGCGGCAGGAGTGCATCTCCACGACGCCCGCGTAGGCGAGGGCCGCGGAGTCGCCGGTCGGCCAGAGGGCGGGTTGCTCGGGGTTGAGCCAGTACACCCGCCGGGCCCGGCCGGCGATGCGGCGCAGCGCGTCGAGGTTCGGGTCGCGGTGGTTGGTGCGGGCGTCGCCGAGGATCAGCACGCTGGTGCGCGGGCCGACGGCGTCCGGGTGCCGTTCGGCGAACTCGCCCAGGGCGGAGCCGTAGTCGCTGTTGCCGTGGTAGCCCGTCACCTTCGCCTCGGTGAGGATGCGGGCGGCGAGGCGGGCCGGGTCCGCGTCGCGGCCGGCCAGCAGACCGGTCACCTCGGCGGTGCGGTTGACGAAGGCGAACACCCGGACCTTGCTGAACTGCTCGCTCATCGCCTGCACCAGCAGCATGGTGAAGTCGGCGAAGCCGGCCACCGAGCCGGAGACGTCGCAGAGCAGCACGATCTCCGGCCGGGCCGGGCGGCGCAGCCGGTAGGCCGGGCGCAGCGGCACCCCGCCGGTGGACAGCGAGCGGCGCAGGGTGCGGCGCAGGTCGATCCGTCCGCGGGCGGCGCGGCGGCGCCGGGCGGCCAGCCGGGTGGCCAGCTTGCGGGCCAACGGGTGCACGGTGCGGCGCAGTTCGGCGAGCTGGCCGCGGCCGGCGGTGAGGAAGTCGATCCGGTCGACGGTCGGGGCCACGGCGCGTTCGGCGATCCGCTCGGCACCGCGCAGCTCGGCGACCCGGCGGCGGGCCTCGGTGGCGACGAGCGCCCGGAAGTCCCGGATGCGGCGGCGGATCTCGTCGGCCAGGACGAGGTCGGACAGGTCCGGGTCGCCGGCCCCTGCGCGCAGCCCGGCGAGGACCCGGGCGAGCAGGGTCTCGGGGGCGAGCCGGCCGAGCGCCTGGTGGGCGGACCAGCCGTCCGAGCCCGGTGCGGACCCGACCGCCGGGCCGGAGCCGTAGCGGCCGAAGGCCTCCACCACCTCGCCGGCCAGCCGGGCCTGCGCGGCGCGGTCGTCGGCCGCCAGGGCGGCGGCGAGGCGGTCGCGCAGCTCGTCGCGGAGCGGGTCGGGCCGGCCCGGTCGGGGCGGCGCCAGGCCCTCCGGCGGGGCGGAGGGGTCGCCCTGGCCGTCGCGGCCGGCCCGGACGGCCTCGGGGGTGCCGACGCCGAGCGGGAAGAACAGGTCGAAGGCTGCGTCGAAGACCGTCCGCTGACCGTCCGAGCGCAGCAGTGCGGCGGCCAGCCCGGCCCGCATCTGCTCGCGGTCGGCGAAGCCGAGCACGTCGAGAACGGCCGCCGCGTCCACCGTCTCGGCGGGGCCGATCCGCAGGCCGTGCCCGCGCAGCGCCCGGACCAGGCCGGTCAGCCGGGCCGCCGGGTCGGTCGGCGGCGGGGCGGCCGTCATGCGGGGGTGAGCTTCTGGGCGGCCTTCCGGATGTCGTCCTGGTGCTTGAGGACGACGCCGAGGGTGTCCCGGACGGCGGCCTCGTCCAGGGTGTCGGCGCCGAGCGCGAGCAGGGTGCGGGCCCAGTCGACGGTCTCGGCGACGGACGGCGCCTTGCGCAGGTCCATCGCCCGCAGCGCGCCGACCACCCGGACCAGCGAGGCGGCCAGCGTGTCGTCCAGGCCGGGCACCTTGAGCCGGACGATCCGGCGCTCCAGCTCGGCGTCCGGGTAGTCGAGGTGGAGGAAGAGGCAGCGGCGGCGCAGGGCCTCGGAGAGTTCCCGGGTGGCGTTGGAGGTGAGCAGGACGAAGGGGCGGCGGCTCGCGGTGATGGTGCCGAGCTCGGGCACGGTGACCTGGAAGTCGCTCAGCACCTCCAGCAGCAGCGCCTCGACCTCGACGTCGGCCTTGTCCATCTCGTCGATCAGCAGGACGGTCGGCTCGTCGCCGCGGATGGCGGTGAGCAGCGGGCGGGTGAGCAGGAACTCCTCGCCGAAGATGTCGGTGCGGGCCTGGTCCCAGCCCTCCTCGCGGCCGGCGGTGATCCGCAGCAGCTGCTTGGCGTGGTTCCACTCGTAGAGCGCGCGGGCCTCGTCGATGCCCTCGTAGCACTGGAGCCGGACCAGCCGGGCCCGGCCGATCGCGGCGACGGCCTTGGCGAGCTCGGTCTTGCCGACGCCGGCGGGGCCCTCGACGAGCAGCGGCTTGCCGAGCCGGTCGGCGAGGAAGACGGTGGTGGCCACCGCGGTGGAGGCCAGGTAGCCGGTCGCGGCGAGCTGTTCGGCGGTGTCCGCCACCGAGGTGAAGAAGCCGGTGCCCTCGATGCCGCCGCTGCTCATGCCCCGCCCCGTTCGTGTCGGCCGTGTCCGTGCGCAAGCACCCTACCGGCCGGTCACTTCGCTGTCGCGGGGTCGGCGCGCCGGGGAGGGAGGTGGGCCGGGGGAGGGGAGGGGGGTAGGCCGGGAAGGGGTAGGGAGTCGGGGTGTGGGCAGACGGGGCCGGGGCGTACGACGACCGGGGTCGCCGTACGCCGTCGTGCCCGTGCCTGCCGTCCGGTCGTCAGTTGACGAAGACGAGCGGGCTGCCCGCCGCCGAGGTGTCGGTGACCGGGCCGTAGGTGGCGCTGAAGTAGCCCGTCGAGAAGCACAGGCCGGAGCCGGAGAGCAGGCTGAACGGCTGGGCCGAGAAGCCGATGGTGTTGCCGGTGTTCGAGGTGGTGCCGGCGATGCCGGTGGTGTTCTGGTAGACGCAGTTGACGCTGCCGAGGACGGTGTTGAGCACCACCGTGGTCTTCATCGCGCCGGCCGCGCCGGGGGTGAGGGCCACCGGGTTGCCGGGCCCGTCGCCGACGGTGTTGGTGAACGGCAGGTTGTTGACCGTGATGCTCTTGACCCCCGTGACGCCGAGGACGTTGGAGGTGCAGGAGCCGAAGGTCTGGGCGTTGAGCTGTTCGACCGCACTGCCGGGGGCGGTCGGGTTGGCCGTCACGGTGGCGGAGAAGCCGGAGCTGGCACACTTGATGCCGCTCGTGCCGGTGGCGCTGTTGTAGAAGGTGGCGTAGGTGCCGGAGACCAGGCTCGCGGTGAGGGTGTCGCCGACGGCGACGGCGGGGCCGCCGAGGCTGCCGGTGGTCAGGACCGCGGAGCCGGCCGCCTGGGCGGGTGCGACGGCGGCGCCGGCGAGGGCGATCGCGGCGAGGGCCGCGGTTCCGAGGGTGCGGCGGAAGCGCATGAGGGTGACCTCTCTCCGTGCGGAGACGGGTGGGGGTGGCCCGCGGTGCGGGTGTGGTGGCGTGCACGGCGGGGGAGGTGCGTGGCATGGCGAGTGCGGCATGGCGTACCGGGGGCCGCGCGGGGCCGTGGCCGGGCGGGCCCGGCGCCACGGGCCCGCTGGTGCGGCACGGCGGTGTGAAGGTGCGGACGTGCGTGCGTGCAGTGGGGTGCGCGTCGACGGCTGCCACCGCCGCGGGCCTGCGTCCGCAGTGGTCCCGTGGCCCGGGCGGGTCGCCCGGGGCCGTCGGAGCCCCTGGAGGTCGGCCGGTGGTGAAGTGGTTCGCCCACCGGTTGGAAACCTGTCAGTGTTGTAAACCCTGCGTTGCGTCAATGTCAATACAGGCCACAGGAGTTGGGGATGGAACACAAACACCTGCGGAGTGCCGACGTGGTCCTGCTGCCGGGCGCGCGGACCGGACGTGACCCGGCCCGGTCGATCAAGCGCGGACCGAGCCGGCTGCCCCCGGCGGTGGTCGCCGCCACCCAGCGCGAGCGGCTGCTGGACGGACTGGTCCAGACGGTGGCCGAGCGCGGCTACCAGCACGCCACGGTCAGCGACATCTGCCGCGCGGCGGGCGTGACCAGGCCGGTCTTCTACGAGCTGTTCAGCGGCAAGGAGGACGCCTTCCTGGCCGCGCACCGGTACGGGACGGGCGTGGTGATCCGCCGGATGGCGGCGGCGTTCGCGGCGGAGAGCGACTGGTGTGCCGGGATCCGGCAGGGGCTCGGTGCGATGCTCCAACTCCTGGCCGGAACACCCGCCTTCGCCACCATGGCGGTGATCGAGATCGAGGCCGTCGGTCCGGCCGGGCGTCGTGAGCGGGACCAACTCCTCAAGAAGTTCCGGGTGTTCTTTACCGAGGTGCCCCAACTCCCCTGCGGTGTGGCGGTCGAGGAACTGGTGGACGCCGTGGTGGGTGGGGTGTATAGCGCGCTCCACCGGCGGGTCGACTCCGGGCGCACGGATCAACTACCGGATCTGTTGCCGGTCTTGAGCCTGTTCTGCCTGGCCCCCTTCCTCGGCCCGGCGGAGGCCGCCAGGCGTCTCGGGTTGCCGAATGGTGAAGATCCTTCGTGCACCCGTATTGACCCGGCCAATACCGAGCAGTAGCTTCCCAGTTACTCACCGCACGGCCGACCGGGGCCGCCCCGCTGCCGAGGGGCGGACGGCCCGGTCCGGCCGTGGAACGCTGTCCGCGCCAGGGCAACGTGTGCCCGCACACCCATCCACCACAGGGAGCACACATGGCCATGTCCGAGGACGCCGCCGCGGCGGCCGAGACGGCGGAGACCCCGGCCACCGCCAGAAGAGGGCGGGTACGGCTGAAGCGCACCGCCCTGATGGCCGTCCCGGCCGTCGCGGCGGGCGCCGTCCTGATGGCGCTCACCGCCCAGGGCGTGCTGGCCGCCCAGTTCAACATCAGCGGCATGCCGTTCACGATCACCGCGGACAAGCTCGACGGCAAGGGCTTCGCCCAGTTCGGCGGCCTGGACTCGATGATCCCCGACAGCCCCAACCAGGGCGACACCGGCGGTCAGGTGCTGGTCGCGGTCTCGGCGATCAAGAACGCCGAGATCACCAACCTGTGCCAGAGCGTCGACCTGGGCGGCATCAACCTCGTCATCCATGCCGGCGACGGCGGCACCCCCGTCACCGCCAGCGATCTCACCACCGACTCCGACATGCTCTCCGGCGACGCGGACTTCACCAACATCGAGATCGGCGGCGACGCCAGCACCTACACCAAGGCCGGACCGAAGGGCGTGGGCGGCGCCGGGGTCTTCGGGCAGCAGGCCGACCGCGTCATCCTGACGAACCTGAAGCAGCACAACTACGCGAGCACCGCGGTCGGGTTCAAACTGCCCAACCTGCGGCTGAGCTTCAGCTCCAAGGGCTGCTGACCGTGACGGAGTCCGTACCGGAACCGGCCGGGGCGGCGGCCGCCGGGCCGGTGACGTCCGCGACGGCACCGGTCGGTGAGGCCGCCCGGGCCACGGCCACGGCGCAGGCCGGGGAATCCGGCGGGGCGGGGCCCGAGGGGGCGGCCGAGGGGACGGCCGCCGCCCAGGCGCCCCCCGTCCCGGCGCCCGCCGGCCGCCCGCCCAGGCGCGACTGGCGGGGCAAGCGGCCCTTCTGGGGCGGACTGCTCGTCCTGCTCGGCGGCGCCGAGATCCTGTTCACCCTGCGCTCCCCGCTGCCCGTCGTGCTGCACATCGGCATGGAGGGGATCGCCGGGTACCTGGTGCCGGCGGTGATGGTGCTGTGCGGCCTGCTGATCCTCTTCAACCCGGCCCAGCGGCTGTTCTACTCCGTCCTCGCCGTGCTCGCCTCCCTGGGCAGCTGGATCACCTCCAACCTGGGCGGCTTCCTGGTCGGGATGCTGCTCGGGCTGGTGGGGTCCTCGCTGACCTTCGGCTGGCTGCCCGACCAGCCGCTGCGTCGTGGACGCCAGCGGCGGGAGGACCGGCGTGAGCAGCGCCGGGCAGCCGGGCCGTCGGGGCCGGGTCGGCGGGCGCGGAGCGCATAGCGCATAGCGCGTGGCGCGTGGCGCGTGGCGCGTGTCCGTCGTGGAGAACGGACGCGGCGCCCTGCCCCCACGGTGACGGGAGAGGTCACCGTGGGGGCAGGGCGCCGCGGGGGTGGGCCGACAGGATGCCGGGTCGGCGGGGCGCCGCGTGTGTGGTCCGGCGGATCAGATGGTCGCGGCGTCGATCACGAACCGGAACCGGACGTCACCGGACAGCACCCGCCGGTACGCCTCGTTGATCTGGTCCGCGCGGATCAGCTCGATCTCCGCGGTGATGCCGTGCTCGCCGCAGAAGTCCAGCATCTCCTGGGTCGCCGGGAGCCCGCCGATCATCGAACCGGCCAGCGAGCGGCGGCCGTTGAGCAGCGCATGGGCGTTCACCGTCACCGGCTTCTCCGGCGCGCCGACCTGCACCATGACGCCGTCGGTGCGCAGCAGGCCGAGGTAGGCGCTCAGGTCGAGGTCGGCGGAGACGGTGTTGACGATCAGGTCGAAGCTGCCCGCCAGCTCGGTGAAGGTCGCCGGGTCGGAGGTCGCCCGGTAGTGGTCGGCGCCGAGCTTCAGCCCGTCCTCCCGCTTGCGCAGCGACTGGCTCAGCACGGTGACCTCCGCGCCCATGGCGTGGGCGATCTTCACCCCCATGTGCCCGAGCCCGCCGAGGCCGACGACGGCCACCTTGCGGCCGGGGCCCGCGCCCCAGTGCGCGAGCGGCGAGTACAGCGTGACGCCCGCGCAGAGCAGCGGCGCGGCGGCGTCCAGCGGCAGGTTGTCGGGGATGCGCAGCGCGTACGCCTCGTCGACGACCAGCTCCGAGGAGTAGCCGCCGTACGTCGGCAGGCCGTCCTTGCCCGTGCTGTTGTAGGTGAAGACGGTGCCGCCGAGGCCGGTGCAGTACTGCTGGAGGCCGGCCCGGCAGTTGTCGCACTCCCGGCAGGAGTCGACGAAGCAGCCGACGCCGACCCGGTCGCCGACCCGCCAGCGGGTCACCCCGGGGCCGACCTCGCTGACCACACCGGCGATCTCGTGCCCCGGGACCATCGGGAAGATCCCGGTGCCCCAGTCCTCGCCGACCTGGTGGATGTCGGAGTGGCAGATGCCGGAGAAGCGGATGTCGATCACGATGTCATGCTCGCCGACCGCCCGGCGGGTCACGGTGGTCCGCTCCAGCGGGGCGTCGGGCTCGGCCGCCGCGTAGGCGGCGACGGTGCGGGTGGTGAGGTGGGGCTCCGAGCCGTTCGTGGCGGTGTCCGCCGTCGTGCCCGTCGTGTTCGTCGTGTTCGTCGCGTTCGTCGTGGTCGCGTCGGTCGTCGTGTTCGTCATGCCCCCAGAGTGCGGCGGCGCGAGGGGGGGCAACCAGACCAAGGATCATCGTAGGAACCCCGCACCTAGGAACCCCGCACCTAGGACCCCCGAACGTACGACCCCGGAACGTACGCACGGCAGTGTCACCCTCGCCCGCCCCCGGGCACGCCCCCCGGCCCGCATACTGCACACATGGACCAGCGCACCGAACTCAGCGAGTTCCTCCGATCCCGCCGCGCCCGGCTGCGGCCCGAGGACGTGGGCCTGCCGGACACCACCACCCGGCGCCGGGTGCCCGGACTGCGCCGCGAGGAGCTGGCCCAGCTGGCCGGAGTCAGCACCGCCTACTACACTCGGCTCGAACAGGGCCACGGCGAGAACGTCTCCGCCGCCGTCCTCGACGCCATCGCCCGCGTCCTGCGGCTCGGCCCCGCCGAACGCGAGCACCTCGGCCGGCTCACCAAGCCCGCCCGTCGCCGCGCCGGCCGGGCCGCCGCCCGCCGGCAGCGGGTCCGCCCCGCCCTCCAGCAGCTGATGGACGCGATGGACGGCGTGCCCGCGTACGTCCTCGGGCGGCGGCTCGACATCATCGGCTGGAACCGGCTCGGCACCGCCCTGCTCGGCGACTTCGCCGCCATGCCGCCCGAGCAGCGCAACATGGCCTGGCACGTCTTCCTCGACCCGGCGGCCGCCGAGCTGTACCAGGACTGGGAGGGCAAGGCGAGCGACGTGGTCGGGATGCTGCGCCTCGACGCCGGACGCGACCCGGACGACCCCCAGCTCGCCGCACTGATCGGCGAACTCTCTCTCAAGAGCGCCGACTTCCGCCGTCTGTGGGCCGCCCACGGCATCCAGGACAAGGGGCACGGCACCAAGCAGCTGCACCACCCGGTGGTCGGCGGGCTCAGCCTCCAGTACGAGGCGCTGCGCCCGGCCGGCGACGCCGACCAGGTGCTGATCACCTACCACGCCGAGCCCGGCACCACCTCGGCCGAGTCCCTGCGGCTGCTGGCCAGTTGGGCCGCCACCGAGTTCCTCCCCGAGCCGGGGGAGACCTCCCGCACCGAGCCGACCAGGTAGCGGCTCCCCGGCCCGCCTCGGCCCGCGTCGGTGGCGCCATCCCGGGCTCCGGCCCCCTGGCCCTGTCCCCGGCCCCCTGGCCGGAACGGGCGGAACGGGCCGATGGTCCCGGGGCCGCCCGGGGCCATCGGCCCTTCTGCCGCCCAACCGACCGCAGTTGACTGGGCGGGTCATGGACATCACCAACAGCACCGCCGCCGCCACCACCGCCACCGCCGAGTACGACCGGCTGATCGCCCGCCACCACGCCATGCGGCTGCGGCGCCAACTCCTCACCCCGGCCGCTCCGTCGGGGCCCGACACCGGGGGCGGAGGGTACGACGGCGCGGCCGACCAGCTGCTGATCCGGCGGGGCCTCGGCCTGGTCGCGCCGCTCGCCGACCTGATCGACCACCTCTACGGCGTCATGTTCCGCCGCCGCCCGTTCCTGCGCCCGCTCTTCCCCGCCTCGATGGAGTTCCAGCAGGCCCACCTGGAGCGGATCTTCCGCCACCTGATCGACCACCTCGACCGGCCCGCCGAACTCGACCGGATGCTCAGTCAACTCGGCCGCGACCACCGGAAACTGGGTGTCCGGCCGGTCCACTACGAGGCCTTCGAGGAGGCCCTGTGCGCAGCGATCCGGCACCGGGCCGGCGCGGGCCGGACGGAGGAGCTCGAGGCGGCGTGGACCAGGATGCTGCGCTTCGCCGTCGGCGCGATGACCGCCGGAGCCGAGTCCGCGCTCACCGAACCCCCGTACTGGCACGCCGTGGTGACGGGCCACGAGCGCCGCCGGCCCGACCTCGCCGTGCTGCGGGTGCGCACCGGAGAGCCCTACCCGTACCGGGCCGGGCAGTACGGCACCGTCGAGCACCCGCTGCTCCCGCACACCTGGCGCCAGTACTCGATGGGCTGCGCGCCCCGGGCCGACAACGAGCTGGAGTTCCACGTCCGCCGCACCGGCCCCGGCGGGGTCAGCGCCGCCCTGGTCGAGCGCACCGCCGTCGGCGACCGGCTGCGGCTCGGCCCGCCGCGCGGCACCCTGCTCCCCGAGGACGACACCCGGGACCTCCTGCTCGTCGCGGGCGGCAGCGGACTCGCGCCGATGAAGGCCATCATCGAGCAGCAGGCCGTCCACCGCCCGCCCGGCCGCCGCGTCCACCTCTTCGTCGGCGCCCGCGACCGCGGCGACCTCTACGACTGGTCGGCACTGGCCGAACTCGGCCTGCACAAGACCTGGTTGGCCCTCACCCCGATCACCGCCGGCCGCCTCGCCGAGGCCGTCGCCACGGCCGGTGACTGGCGCGACCACCTCGCCTGCCTCAGCGGCCCGACCGGCATGGTCGGCTCCGTCCGCTCCGAACTGCTCGCCGCCGGCCTGCCCCCGGCCCGGGTGCGCCACGACCAGGTGTTGGTGGGGGCCCGCCCGGCCGGCTGGTGAGGTTCAGCCGAAGGCGGCCCCGCCGCCGGGGCGGCAGGGGGTCGCGGCCGGCCGCCGTGGTCTACCGGTGGCAGTAGGAGTCCGAGGAGGCGTCGCCGCCCGCGAGGTGGGTCTGGTGGACGCGCAGGCCGCGGAAGTCCGCGCCGTGCGGGAAGAACCGCTCGTCGACGGAGAGCCCGCCGGTCTCGGGGTCGGCGTCCAGCTTGACCATCCAGGGCTCGATGCCGTCCGGGTAGAACTGGTCGTCCCAGGCGCCGTACAGGGAGTTGGTCAGGTAGAGGCGCCGGCCGTCGCGGCTGATCTCGACCATCTGCGGGGCGCCGCTCAGCGGGCGGCCCGGCTCGGCCGGGTGCGGGGTGCGCGCGGTGATGCCGCCGAGGCGCACCGAGGCGGCGAGCCGGGGGTGGAACGGGTCCGAGACGTCGTACTGGAACAACTCGCCGGTGCCCCAGGCGGAGACGTACAGCCAGCGGTCGTCCACCGACAGGTTGATGTCGGTGACCAGCGGCGGCACCGCGCCGAACGGCTGCAACGCGGGCGGCAGGTCCTCGGCCTTGGCCGGCTCGGCCGGGATCTCGATCACCTTGCGGGCGGTGAACGCCGGGCCCTGGCGGTACCAGAGCCATACCGAGGCGGAGAGGTCCTCGACGTTGGTCACCACCCCGGCGAAGCCCCACTCGGCCTGCGGATCGTGTGCCGGGCGCAGCTCCAGCACCATCTGGTACTGGTCGCCGAGGTCGACCCGCTGCAGGTGGCGGCCGGAGTCCAGCTCCCAGAAGTGCAGCGCGTGCCCGTACTTGCGGCCCAGCAGCAGCTCCGGCACCACGCCGTCCTCGACCATCCACGGCGTGCCCCACTCGCTGGTCACGCCCACGTTCGTCCCCAGGTGCCACCAGACGTCGTAGGCGAGGTGCTGCGGCCCGCGCTCCGTCTCCCACGCCCGCAGCACGTCGAAGGTGGTGTGGTCGAGCAGCGCCACCCCGCCGGGCCCGTCGGTGCCCTCCGCCCCGCCCAGGCAGGACAGGAACACGCCGTCGGGCCCGCAGTGCAGCGTGTGCGGGCGCGAGTACCCGGCTCTGGACGCCAGCTCCGCCGCCTCGACGGTCTTCACCAGGCGCGGCCGCACCGGGTCGGGCCGGGTGTCCATCACGTGCAGCCGCGAGGAGCGCAGGCCCGGCAGCAGCAGGTAGCGCCGCTCCGGGTTCCGGTGGCAGGCGTGCGCCAGCGCACTCGAGCAGGCGTTCCAGCCGAAGTGGTGCAACTCGTCGCCCAGCGTCGGCAGTTCGGCGAAGTTCAGGACCGTCCCGTAGCCCGCCGAGGCCGGGTCGGTGTCGACGGTGAGCAGCGCGTCCGGCCGCCGCCCCGACCGGTCGAACCCGGCGACGTACGCCAGCGTCTCCGGCGGCGCGGCGATCGCCTCCGCCGCGGAACGGTACAGCGACGGATCGGTGTGCCCGCCCTGCGGGCCCTGACCGTGCGGCATCCCGGACTCCTCAACTCGCCCTGCTGGTACACGGACTGTGTCCTGCGTCCGGGAAGCGTTCCACAGGTCCACCGGCGCACAGCAGGCGCACGGGGAGCGGGCGGGAGGTGCGGGAGCGGGCGGCGGATCAGCGGAGCATCTTGATGTCCGCGAGCTCCAGTTGGACGTCGAACTCGGGCCCGTCGACCTGGGCGTGGAAGGAGAGTTCGCCGAGGAGGGTGACGGAGACCTCCACCATGTGCTCGTTCACCTCGTTCACCTCGTCCAGGATCGTGAGGCCGTCCTCGAGGAACACGTCCGCCTTGTGGAGGAACGCTTCCAGGGTGAGCTCGGCGGTCACCTTGACCTCGCCCACGACGGTGCCACCGTCGTAGGTCTCCACGGGATACCAGTCGATCGTCGAATCCTTGGGTTCCAGGAAGGAGATCGTGGCCTCGGTGGCGCCCGGAAGTTCCGGGACGGACGGACCGCCCTCGTCGTTGAACTCGATCGATCCGCCCGCGAGGTCCTCGCAGGCCCGCGTCACGGCTCGTCGCAGCGCCTCCTCCAGAGAGGCCGGATCCGATTCCTCGACCGGTACCCGAAGGACCAGATCGACATGGGGCTGGGAGCCCCCACCGGCCAAGCCGACGCGGGGAGAGATGTTGAAGAGCGACCGGTCCCTCGCGCCTCCGGACTGGTCGAGAACGATCGTGACGGTCAAGGGGGAGGAGAACCTCCTGGTCATGATGATGTCCACGGGGGAGAGCCCGCGATGACGGCGCACGGTCCTCACGTCGATCGGGATGTGGAAGGCCCCACCGACCTCCGAGCACGCGAGGTCCGATTCGTCGTCGCCGTTCCGGATCAGCGCGACGTTCTGAGCCAGCGCGGCGCCGAGGTCGGCTTCCAGCGCCTCCTGCAAGGCAGGGGCGTGCCCGTCCGGCCCTTGCGCGACGTAGTCGTGGGCGAAGCCGATCAGGGTCCGGAGGATCCGGCGGACGTCGTCGTGGGAGTGTGCCGGGTATGCGATTTCCAGGAAGGTCTGCAGAGTGGAGCAGACCTGGTCGAAGACCGTACGGACGTGCGGTTCGAGGTAGTCGGGCGCCTGCCGGTTGTGCAGGATGGCGAGGGGCGGTGCTTCACGGGAAGTTCCGGACAACCACCACGTCGCATTGATGGGGAGCATTCCACGTCGGATGTGGGCCAGTTCGAGCGTTTCGGGAGCATCCGGTAGGCCCGTCGCCCCGACCGTCATGAGAGCCGAGGCGATCAAGCCCCGTGCCGGCTCCGCAGGGCGGGCCTGAGTGACCAGCAGCTCGACTATCGGGTTGTTCGGCATTCGGTCCGGATCGAGCGCCGGGCGGGAGGCCTTGACGTCGTCGAACAGATCCACGAGAAGAACCACCCGCTCGGCCCCCGGACTTCCGACGTCGTTCGCGAACCGGTGGAGCGGAAGGCTCGAGCCGTCACCGAGAACCAGATGGGTCTCACCGTCGATCAGCGAGTTGTGCCCGGCGAAGTACACCAGCAGTGCGTCGGTCGCCTGACGGGTGGCCGCCCGGATCGCCTCGAGCGCCTCGGTCCGTGAGCCCGGGTCGAGGAGGACATGGCACCGATCCGGGCTGAGGCCCCAGCTGTTCGACGAGGACAGCAGCGCCGCCAGGTCGGTCACCGTGCGCGGGACGTGTGGCAGTTCGGGCATCGAGGGGTAGCGCGACACGCCGATGAGGAGCGCGGCGCTCCGGCGGGGATCCGGGAACTCCGGATCCTCCCTCTCGTCCATCGGGTCCGAGTCGGTGGGGTCCATCGGCAGCACGTCCGCCTCCGGCGCGTGCCGCGGCCGGCTCCCGTCCAGCAGTGCCAGCAGTTCCGCCGAGGCGGTCGCGAAGGGCCGGAGCTCCGGGGGCAGCGACGCCGTGTCGGCCACGGCGACGGCGGCCAGCCCGTTCCCCGCCCGGGGCCGGCGGGCGGCGACGTGCCGGGTGAGGGCGGCGTGGACGGTCCAGGCGTCGTGGCGGGTGAGGAGCGGGGCTAGGGCGGCGCGGGCGGCTGCACGGAAGGTGAGCACGGTCGGTCCGTCCGCGACGGTCCGGGTGTCGACGAGTCCGCTGGTCAGGAGTTCGGCGAGGTCGCCGACGGTGGCGTCGGGTACGGCCTCCTGGCGGATGAGCTGGAGCAGCGGGAGGCTGAGGCTGCTGAACGGGCTGCTGAGGCAGGCGAGCCGTTTGGCGGCCGGCGAGGCCGTGTGCAGGAAGGCGGCCACGTTCGGGGTGTCGTCGGGGCGTCGTGGGGCGTGCGCGGCGAACGGGGAGCGGAGGACCCCGGAGGCGGGGACGAGGACGGCGTCGTGGCCTGCGGGTGCGCCGCGCATGACGGCGTCGGCCCAGCGGCGCAGCGAGTGGGGGGTGAGCGCGAGGGTCGGCAGCGGGGTCCAGCCGGGGTCCGTGCCGGAGGGAGCTGCGCCGGAGGGAGCTGCGCCGAGGGGGCCCGGGCCGAAGAGGGCGCTGGTCATCAGGGGCAGTTCGTAGCGCAGGTCGGTGTTGCGGGCGGCGGGTCCGTCCTGCCGCACGCGGACCGCCGGCAGGTCGAGGGCCGTGCGGCTCCAGAGACGGCCGGGCAGCGGGTTGAGCAGGACGACCGGGGTGGTGGAGCCCCAGGTGCGCAGCAGCTGCCACACGGCGGGTTCGCGCCAGCCCGGCGCGGTGCAGTCGGAGAGGACGACGAGCAGCCGTCGGCCGCCCGGCGCCGTGACGCGTCCGCGGCCGACGGCGCGGCCCCGGCCGTCCGTGATCGTCGGCTCGCCGTCGACGGAGAGCCGCAGGCGGCGGACGCCCCGGAACGCGCCGATTCCGGCGAGCAGGGTGTCCAGCTCGTCGACGGTGTCGCGCCAGACGTCCATCGTCGGGTGGGTGTCGACCAGGATGACGACGTCGAACCACGCCTCCGGGACGGGCCCGAAGACGGGTGCGAGTTCGCCGCCCCTGGTGTACTCGCGCAGCGTCGCGTCGATGTCCAGGGCGCGGCGGGCGCCCCGTGGGTAGCGGCGCTTGAACGGCCTCAGGGCGCGGGCGAGTTCGAGGGAGCGGGGCAGCGCCCGCCCGGCTGCCACCTGGATGCTCCGACCGGGTGCCGGTCCGGCGGGCAGGTCCTCGTACAGCGGGACACCGGTGTCGTCAGCGACGTCGTCGGGCCGGCCCTGCGGTGCCGGGAGGCCCGGACCCGTGCCCGGGTCGTGACCGGGTGACACCTGGGCGGCGTCGCGCGGTGACGGCCCGGACGCGGGCTCCCCGGCCCGGTCGTCCGCCCCGCGCCCCTCGGCGGCGGCGAGCCAGAGCAGGTCGGCCACCGTCGTCGCGTCCGTGTCCGGGGGCAGCGCCCGGCTGAGGGCCGCGACGAGCCGGGCGACGTCCTCACGCACTGGAGAGGTCCCTCAGCATCAGGTCCAGGAGGTGCCGCAGCTGCTCCCCGGACGGTGCCTGCCGGTCGGTGACGAGGCGGACGGCGTTGAGCAGCTGGTCCACCGCGAGGCTGTCCCCGCGGGCGAGGCGTTCGGCGAACGCCGTGATGAGGTCGGCCGCGGGGCCGGGGGCCGACACGGCGAGCCCGAGGTGGGACTCGACGGCCCGGCGCAGCGTGTCGGCTGTCGGGGTCGGCATGTCGTAGCGGATGCAGCGGCGCAGGAAGGGCGCGGGGAGGTCGCGGTCCCCGTTGCTGGTCATGACGATGAACGGGAAGACGGTGCACTGCACCTTTCCGCGTTCGATCAGGTGCGTGGTCGGTCCGTCCCACTCCCGTACCCGCACCTCGCGCTGCGGGTGCCGGACGAGCTCGGGGATCTCGAACCGCCCGCTCTCCAGGACGTCGAGCAGGTCGGCCGGCAGGTCGAGGTCGCTCTTGTCGATCTCGTCGATCAGCAGGGCCCGGGGCCGGTCACCGGGGAGGAGAGCGGTGCCGAGCGGGCCGAGCTGGAGGAACGGGGCGATGTCGGCCTGTCCGGAGTGCCGGGCGAGGCGGGCGACCCGGCTGCGCCGTCCGCCGTTGCCGCCGGAGTGGGCCTGCTGCAGCCGGAGGGCGTGGATGTGGCCGAGCGCGTCGTAGCGGCAGAGGGCGTCGGGCAGGGTGCTGCGGGAGGTGATGTGCCACCGGAGGACGGGGCCCAGCCGCAGCTCGGCCGCGACCTGTTCGATGACGGTCGACTTGCCGGTGCCGGTGTTCCCGGTGATGAGCAGCGGCCGGTGAAGGTACAGGGCGGCGTTGACGGCGTCGGTGAGGCCCTCGGGCGGCAGGAAGGCCCGGGGCCGGTCGCCGGGAGTGAAGCTGCGCCAGGGCGGTGGGGGCGCGAGCGTGACGTCCCGTGGCTCGCCGTCGCCGCGGTAGTAGGTGTTCCAGGACATCAGGTGCTCCTCGGGGCGGCGGGCGGGGCGGGCGGGGCGAGCGGGCGGGGTGGGGCGGCCGTGACGGTGTGTTGTGGGTAGCGACCGCAGAAGTCGAGCCAGTCGGTGTCGTGCCAGGCGGTGCGGAGGTCGGCCAGGCGGTCGAGGTGCGGGTCGGTCTCCTCGCCCGTGTCGCCGTCGTCCAGCCAGCGGCGCCGGTAGGCCTCGCCGAAGCCGTCGGGCAGGGTCTCCCAGAGGCGGTGGAGGCAGGCCCGCCCGGGGTCGGCGTGCTTGCCGTCCGTGTCGGGCCAGATCAGGATCGGGGTGTAGGGGAGGAACAGGGCGAGCAGCTCCCGGAGTCGGGGTGCAGCCGGGCGTCCGGCGATCCCGACGGCCCGCTGGTACCGGCCGGCCGCCAGGTGTCTCCCCAGCCGGTCGGGGGTGACGTCGGCAGGGTCCACCCAGTCGACCGGAGCGTCCTGGTCGAGTTCCTCCCGGCCGAGCTTCTCCAGCTGCTCACGGGCGAACTCGTTGATCCCGTCGAGGTGGTGCGGGACGACGAGCCGCCCCGCCCAGCGGAGCGTCACGGTGCGGGTGACCCCGAGGAGGCGGAGTCCGACCGCGGCCTGCTCGGGGCGCCAGTCCAGCAGGACCGGGGCGGGTGCGACGAGGTCGATGTCCCGGACGCGCTCGCCGGGCGGCAGCAGCCGTTCGGCCCAGGAGATGACGGCGGGCAGGGCCTGCTCGACGCCCGCGCGGTCGGGCTCGCACGGGAAGGTCTCGTGGTGCGTGCAGTCCGGGCCGCTCCGGAGGCAGACGGACAGCGAGTCCGGCCAGTCGACCCGGGCCGCGTGCAGACTGATGACCAGGCGCCGCGCCCGTTCGCCCGCGCCGCGTTCGGCGTGCGTCGAGCGGGCGTCGTTCAGGGCGATCTCGGCGCCCAGCCGGCCGGACCAGCGCGCCACTCGGTCGTCCCCGGTGTCGAAGCCGCACTCTTCGGCCGCGGCGACGACGTACCAGGCCAGTGCCCGGTGGGTGGTGTCGGCGTCGGTGGTCGGTGTCCGCAGGGCCGCGTGTTCGAGGAGGTGCTGGAGCAGCGGCCGGCCGGTGAGCGATGCGGGCGGCCGGACGGGCTCGGCGAGCCGGTGGCCCCACTGGCGGTTGAACGCGGCGGCCAGGCCGCGCAGCAGCGGGGTGGTGAGGGCGGAGCCGGCCAGCTCGACGATGAGGCTGCCGGTGTCCATCGCCGCCAGCACGCCCTCGGCCACCTCGGCGGCCCAGCGGCCGGCCGGGTCGTCGGTCTCCGTGGCGCGGCGGACGAGGTCGAGGAGGGCCGGGCGGGTCCAGACGGACGGCGTCGCGGGGGCGCCGGGCCACGTGGCCAGTGCCCGGGCGAGGTCCGTGACACCGGTCGGTCCGACGCCGCCGGCGGAGGAGGCGGCGGGCGCCTGGGGCGACGCCCCGCGCCCGGTGTTGAGCGCGAGCCACAGCGGACCGGCGGCGTCGGACTCGCCGTCGTACTCGAACGACCTGACGTCCTGCTTTCTGAGCTCCGGGGCGATCGCGAGTTTGACGTCCGCGGGCCGGAGGAACGCGCCGCTGCCGGACAGTCCCTGGGCCAGGGTCGAGCCCAGCGATCGGCTGAAGTCGAGGTCGTAGGCCCTCTGCTGCGCGCCGCAGGCCATCAGGACGGCGAGGCGTTTCCTCCCCGCGCCGAATCCCCCCGCCAGGGCCGCGGTGTCGGGCAGGGCGGCTCCCGCGTGGCAGGTGTCGAGGAGGGCGATGACCCCCGCGACCCCGTCGTGGTCGGAGGCCAGGGAGAGGAGGGCCGCCACGTCCACCGACCGGTCGGCGCGGCCGTCCTCGCTGTCGGAGGCCATGTACAGGAGCCTGCCTCCGGACTGCGGCGACTGGCCGTGCCCGAGCATGGCGATGACGAGCGTGGCCCGGGCGTCCCCCGCCGCGCGGACGGCGGCCTTCACAGCGTCCTCGATCTCGTCCGAGCGCACCGACCCCGACCGCAGGTGGGCGTGGTCGGCGGCGGGGCTGGGCGTGCAGGCTCCGATCGCGGGGTCGGTGAGCACCCGGAACAGGTCCTCGGCGGCCGTCTCCAGGCGCGTCAGCTTCTGTTCCGCCGCGTCCGACTGGGTCGCTATCAGCAGGAGGTGACGGTCCGGGGCAGGCGGCGGGCTCACGGCCGGTCCGGGGTCGCGAGCGCCTCCATCACCGGCCGCGCGACCTCCGGGCGCCGGAGGTACGTGGTGGCGCCGTGCGACCAGAGCGTGGCGGAGTCGAGGAGGTGCGGGACGGGGAGCACCCCGGCCGTGTTCGGCTTGACCAGCTTCGCCAGCGTGCGGCGCGGGACGACGACGTCGTCGCCGTCCCAGAAGTCGGCCCAGGCGCCCACCGACTCCGGGGTCGCCGGCGGCTGCGGGACCAGCCGCGGCCAGACGAGCCCGCGCGTGCCGATGGGCGAGCCGATGGTGACGAAGAGCCGGACCGGTCCGTCGTACTCGGCGAGTGCCTCCAGCGCGACCACGGTGCCGAGGGAGTGCGCGACGACGATCGCGGGCCGGGTGGGGTCGAGCTGCCGGTGCACGCGGTCGCGGATCCGCTGGTCCAGCGTCCGTCCGGTGGCGTCCGGCTCCGCCCGTCGCAGGTAGCGGCCGGGCTGGGACAGCACCTGCAGCAGCCGCGCGGCGCTGAGCCGCTGGGTGCCCCGGCGGAGACCGGGGACGGCGGCGACGGCTGCGAGAACGCTGCCGAGGTGGCGGCCCGCGGCACCGACGCCCTGGCCCTGGCCGTCCGGGCGGACCTGTGCGCGCACCCGGGCGAGGCGCGGGTCTCCCCGGTGTTCGGGCCGTTCGGCCAGCTCGTCCAGGAAGTCGCCGAGCAGGTCCAGGAGCAGCTCCGCCTGCTCCTCGTCGAAGGTGTCCGGGGCGCCGGTGCCCTGCGCCTCGCCGGTGTCGAAGAGGTCCCCGTAGGAGGCGAAGGCGCTGTCGGCGGACCAGTCCATGGTGAGTGCCGAGATCTCCGGGGCGAATCCGGCCTGCCGCGCGCCGTCGGCCAACGCGCGCTTCCACTCGGCGAGTTCCTGCTGAGGGTCGCGGGGGCCTCCGATGCCGTGCACGAACACCAGCCGGGGCTTCCCCTGGTCCGCGTTCACCGTCGCCCGTCCCCCCGTGCCGTCCGTACCCCGTGCCCGTACCGGCACGCCCGGCCGGCGGTGACCCGCCCTCGGCCCGCCGGCGGAACGGGGCTCAACCGTACCAACTCCGCCGGAGCCGGAGAGCGCCCGTCGGCCAGGAGGCCGGGGTGCCCGCGCGCGAACGTTCCGCTCCGCCGCCGCACTGCTCCCCGCGGGGCGGGGATCAGTTCGGCGGGCCGGGCTACCGGCCGGTATCGTCGGGCGCGGAACGGTGGAGACCCGCCGGAGCGGCGGGCCGAGCGGAGGACGGGTGCGGCGGCAGATGGAGTTTCGGGAAGACGTCCTGGGTGCCCCCTACGAGGCGGCCGAGCTGACCCTGCGGCCCGACGACGAGGGGCCGGTCTGCGCCACCCTGGTGCGGCGTCGGGTGCCCGGCTCGGAGCGGGCCGTGCTGTACATCCACGGCTACAACGACTACTTCTTCCAGACCAATCTGGCCGACCACTTCGCCGAGCTCGGGTTCTCGTTCTACGCCCTGGACCTGCGCAAGTACGGCCGCTCGCTGCGCCCCCACCAGTCGCCGAACTTCGTGCGCGACCTCGCCGAGTACGACGAGGAGATCGACGAGGCGGTGCGGATCATCCGGGAGGTGGACGGGCACCGGCAGCTGCTGCTGAACGGGCACTCCACCGGCGGGCTGGTCGGCGCGCTGTGGGCGTCCCGGCGCGCCGGGCGCGGGCTGGTGGACGGGCTCTTCCTGAACAGCCCGTTCCTGTCGATGCCGACCGCGCCCGCGGTGCGCACCGTCGGCGGCCCGGCCGTCACGGCGCTCGGACGGCTGGCGCCCACCCGGGTGCTGCCCTCCGCCCTGAACCCGCACTACACCCACAGCCTGCACAAGGACCACCGGGGCGAGTGGGACTTCGACCTCACCCTGAAGTCCCCCGAGGGCTTCCCGCTGTACGCGGGCTGGCTGGCGGCGATCCACCAGGGCCACCGCCGGCTGCGGCACGGCCTGGGCATCGACGTGCCGGTGCTGCTGGCGGCGTCCACCGCCTCGATCTCCACCACCAAGTGGCACAACGCGCTGCACCACGCGGACGGCGTGCTGCGCGCGGACGACATCGCCGCCGAGGGCCCGCGGCTGGGCCGGCACGTCACCGTCGTCCGGATCGAGGGCGGCATGCACGACCTGGTGCTGTCCGGCGAGGCCGCCCGCGCGCAGGTCTTCGCCGAGCTGGACCGCTGGCTCGCCGCCTACCTGGACGTCGTGCCGGCGGCCGGGGCCGCAGCGGCCGCGCCGTCCCGGGCCGGGGCACCGGTGGGGGAGTCGGCGTGACGGACGAGCCCGTCCCGGTCGGCCGGCAGACCGACCTCGGCTTCGCCAAGCTGATGCCGGACATCGACCGGGCGGGCGCCTGGCTGCTCACCCTGGACGGCACCCCGCAGTCCTACGTGGACCTGGCCGACCCCACCCACCTGGAGTTCGAGTACACCCGCCGGCTCGGCCACCTCGCGGACGCGCTGGCCCCGGCCGGCCGCCCGCTGGACGTGCTGCACCTGGGCGGCGGCGCGCTCACCCTGCCCCGCTACCTGGCGGCCACCCGACCCGGCTCCCGGCAGCGGGTGGTGGAGGTGGACGGGCCGCTGCTCGCGCTGGTCGAGGAGCACCTGCCCTGGCAGGCGCCCGGCGCGGACGTCACCGCGACGGTCGGCGACGCCCGGGCCGCCCTCGCCGGGGCCCCGGCCGGCTCGCAGGACCTGGTGATCGCGGACGTCTTCCACGGCTCGCGCACCCCGGCGCACCTGACCTCGGTGGAGTTCGTCCGGCTGGCGGCGGCCGCGCTGCGCCCCGGCGGCTGCTACGCGGCGAACCTCGCGGACGGCCCGCCGCTGGCCTTCGCCCGGGCGCAGGCGGCGACGGTCGCGGCGGTGTTCCCGTACACCTGCCTGGTCGCGGAGGCGCCGGTGCTGCGCGGCCGCCGTTACGGCAACATCCTGCTGGCCGGTTCGACGGCGCCGCTGCCGGTGGCGGAGCTGAGCCGGCTGCTGGCGGGCGACGTCTTCCCGGCCCGGCTCACCGAGGGCGCCGACCTGGCCGCCCTGGTCGGCCGGACGGCGCCGGTGACGGACGCCGAGGCCACCGACTCCCCGCCCCCGCCGGACGGGGCCTTCAGCGTCGGCTGAGCCCGGTCCCGCCGCTACCGGGCCCCGGTTTCGCCGCCGACCCGCGGCCCCACCCGGGCGGCGCGTCGTCCGGCGGCGGTGCGTTCTCCGGCGGCGATGCGCGGGCCGGGTGGCGCGATCGCCGGGCCCGCGGAGCCGGACACTCTGCCGCGCCCTCCGGTACCGCGTGCGGCCGTTCGGTAGTCTGCGGGTGATCCAGTTCCAGCGGCTCCGGCCGGGGATGCCGCCCCGGCGAGTCCACCGCGCCGCGCACCGGTGCCCGACCGAGGGCCGGCCCCCGTGATCCTCGCCGCCCTCGCCGTTCCGGTCCGGTCGCGGCGCCCCGCTGGTCCTGCCGCCGTTGATTCCGCCGCTCCTGAGGAGACCCGCGTGGCCACTGACGAACCGCCCGCGCCGCCGTCGACCGGACTGCTGTCGGTCGACCTGGGCGCCGTGCCCGAGACCGCGCTCTGGACGCTGTACCAGCGTGCCGTCGAGGCCGGCCGCCCGGACGCGGTGCTGCGCGACCCCAAGGCCGTCGAGCTGGTCGGACGGATCGACTACCCCTTCGCCGAGCGGTTCGGCACGAGCGGCAGCCAGGCGCAGCTCCAGGCGCTGCGGGTGGCCTGCTTCGACCGCGAGGTGGCGGACTTCCTGGCGCGGGAGCCGCGCGGCACCGTCGTCTGTCTGGGCGAGGGCCTGGAGACGCAGTACTGGCGGGTCGACAACGGGCGGGCCCGGTGGCTCACCGTGGACCTGCCCGAGTCGGTGGCGCTGCGGGAGGAGCTGCTGCCGCCCGGGCCGCGGCAGCGCTATCTGGCCGCTGACGCCACCGACCTGGGGTGGGCCGACGAGGTGGACCGGGAGCACGGGGTCCTGATCACCGCGCAGGGCCTGCTGATGTACCTCCCGCCCGAGCGGGTGAGGACCCTGATCGCGGGCTGTGCCGAGCGGTTCCCGGGCGGCTCGCTGGTGCTGGACGCGGTGCCGCGCTGGTTCGGCCGGGCCACCCGCAGCGGCCGGATGCGCATGCGCGGCTACCAGGTGCCCCCGATGCCGTGGGCGATGGACGCGGGCGAGCAGGTGAAGCTCGGCACTGCGAGTCCTGCGGTGGCCTCGGTGCGGGAGGTGCGGCCGGTCGGCGGCCGGGGGCTGCTCGGCGCCCTGCTGCCCGTCGCGCTGAGCGTTCCGCCGGTGGCCGCCCGTCGTCCCTCGATCACGGTCCTGGACTTCGCCGAGCGGGCCGGGCGGGCCGGGCGCCCTGAGCGCCCTGAGCTGCCCGAGTGACCTGCGCGCCCGGGGGGCCCTGTGCGCCCTGAGCGACCCCGGGCGTGACCGCTGAGGGGGCCGGCCGCTCCGGCTCGGACGGCCCCCGAACGGTGCCGGTGCCGGTCCCGCGGATCCTTCCCGTCCTTCCGGGTCCCGCGGCGTGCGGATCGGACGGCGGATGGATCGGACGGCGTGCGGATCGGACGGCGTGCGGATCGGACGGCGGATGGACCGGACGGCGAGCGGATCGGACGGCGGGGCGGGATTCAGGCGGGCAGTGCGGCGAGCCAGCCGGTCAGGAGCCGGTTGACCTCGGTGGGCCGCTCCTGCTGGATCCAGTGACCGCAGCCGTCGAGCAGGTGCGAGGAGACCAGGCCGGGCAGAGTGGTGGGGAACGCGTCGATCGCGTCCGCCAGCCACCGGGTGGAGGCGTCCAGGGCGCCGCCGGCGAAGAGGGAGGGCTGGGTGATCGGGGCGCCGTCGAGGTCGGCGAGGTCCGCCCAGTCGCGGTCCATGTTCCGGTAGCGGTTGAGTGCGCCGCTGAGGCCGGTGCGCTCGAACTCCCCGGCGTAGACGTCGAGATCGTCCTCGCCGAGCCAGGAGGGCAGCCGGCCGGCCGGGAACCGGTCGCGCAGCGTGCCGCCCCGGGAGACGAAGTGCGGGTCCGCCTCGTGGGGTGCGGGCATGGTGTCGGCGGACAGCGCCGCGTAGAAGCCGGCGAGCCAGCCGCGCACATCGGGCTCGATCTCGGCCTCGGCCCGCCCGGGCTCCTGGAAGTAGGAGACGTAGAACTCCTGGTCGCCGCCCATTCCGGCGAACACCTCGCTGGGCCGCGGCCCGCCGCGCGGGGTGTACGGCACGCTGAGCATCCCCACCGCCCGGAAGACGTCCGGTCGCTTCAGCGCCGAGTCGGCGGCGATCGTGGCTCCCCAGTCGTGTCCGACGATCACTGCCGACCGCTCGCCCAGGGCCCGCACCACGGCGACGTTGTCCTCCACCAGGTCCAGCATCCGGTACGCGTCCACGGCCTCGGGCCTGGAGGAGCGGCCGTACCCCCGCACGTCGATCGCCACCGCCCGGTACCCGGCACCGGCCACCGCCGGAAGCTGGTGCCGCCAGGAGTACCAGGACTCGGGGAAGCCGTGGACGAGCAGCACCAGCGGGCCCGTGCCCTGTTCCACCAGGTGGATCCGGCCCGCCGGGGTGGGGACCGATCGGTGTACGGGGCCTGCGGTGACGTGCTGAGGCATGGGCCCTCCAAGGGGTGTCGACCGTCCCGCGCCGGGTCGGAGCAGGAGCAGCAGTCGGAGAAGGAGAGGGAGCAGGAGCAGGAGCAGGAGCAGGAGTCGGTCCGTCGTGGTCCGGTCCGGCGGGCTCCGATCCTGTCCCGCCCGCCGCGACCGCAGCCAGCGTTGTTGCCGTTTCGGCAAAGCGGGAGCCGGTCACACCCGTCCGCGCGGGGGCGGCCGTCCGTGGTCGCACCGCGCTTTGCCTATTCTTGGGATTCGCGGCACCGTACCGGAACCACGGCCACCCGCCGTACGTCGTAAGACCAGGTGCGGACCAGGCGATCGGCGGGGGGAACGGGCCCCTCCGGCGCGTTACCCTGCCCTGAGGGGGAGCGGCCTGGGGCCGCGACGGACGACTACCGGGACGGGCGCGCCCCTGAGGGCCGCGCCCGTCCCGGCCTGCCACGGAGGTACTGGCCTTGCACATCGACGCCTGGATCGAGAGCGTCCCACCGGGCGCGGTGTACGCCCTCGTCGGCCTGATCATCGGGCTCGAGTCGCTGGGCATCCCGCTGCCCGGCGAGATCGCGCTGGTGACGGCGGCCCTGATGTCGGTCAAGGGTGTGGTGAGCCCGTGGGGCGTCGCGGGCGTCGCGATCGCGGGCGCGATCATCGGCGACTCGATCGGCTACTCGATCGGACGCAAGGGCGGCAAGCCGCTGTTCGAGAAGCTCGGGAGAAAGTTCCCGAAGCACTTCGGGCCCTCGCACCTGGCCACCGCCGAGCGCTCGTTCCAGAAGTGGGGCATGTGGGCGGTCTTCTTCGGCCGGTTCATCGCCCTGCTGCGCATCTTCGCGGGGCCGCTCGCGGGCGCTCTGAAGATGCCGTACTGGAAGTTCCTGATCGCCAACGTGCTGGGCGGCGTGGTCTGGGCCGGCGGTACGACGCTGCTCGTCTACAAGGTCGGCAAGAGCATCGAGCCGTGGCTGGCCCGGTTCTCCTGGGCGGGCCTGGCCGCGGCCCTGGTGATCGGAGCGCTCTCGGCGTGGATCATGAAGCGCCGGGCCGCGAAGACCCACGCGAAGATCGAGGCCGAGGAGGCCGCCGCGGCAGCCGGTGCCGCGAAGGCGCCGGTCGCGGACTGACGCACTGACGGGCCGTCCGCGGCGGCCACGGAGGGGTGTCGGGCCCCCGGAGTAGCATCGGCGGGGTACCTGTCGATCATGCACACCCAGGAGGGCCCGATGACCCAGCCGACGTGGGACGCCGTGGACGCGTACTTCTCCGAGCAGCTGGTCGGCCACGACCCGGCGCTCGAGGCCGCGGAGGCCGCCGCCGACGCCGCCGGGCTGCCGCACATCGCGGTGGCCCCCAACCAGGGCAAGCTGCTGCACCTGCTGGCGCTGACGCAGGGCGCGCGCCGGATCCTGGAGGTCGGCACCCTCGGCGGCTACAGCGCGATCTGGCTGGCCCGGGCACTGCCCGCCGACGGCACCCTGATCACCCTGGAGATCGACCCTAAGCACGCCGAGGTCGCCCGCGGCAACCTCGCGCACGCCGGGCTGGACAAGGTCGCCGAGGTGCGGCTCGGCCGGGCCGCCGACTCGCTCGCCGCGCTGGTTCAGGACGGCACCGAGCCCTTCGACCTGGTGTTCATCGACGCCGACAAGCCCAGCAACCCCGAGTACTTCCGCCGGGCCCTGGAGCTCACCCGCCCCGGCTCGCTGATCATCGTCGACAACGTGGTGCGCGGCGGGGCGATCGCCGACGCCGACAGCACCGACCCCGCCGTGGTCGGCACCCGGGCGCTGCACGACCTGATCGCCGCCGAGCCGCGGGTGACGGCGACGTCCGTGCAGACCGTCGGCAGCAAGGGCTACGACGGCTTCACGCTGGCCCGCGTACAGGGCTGAGCCCCGGCGCGCCCGGGGGCCCGGGCGCCCCCGCCCGACCCCTTCGCGCCACCTCGCCTCACCTCGAACCACCCCGCATCAGCTCGCATCACCCTGAACCACCCCGAACCACCTCGCACCATCGCACCACGCAGGAACGGAGACACCGTGCGGATCGGACTGCTGGGCGCAGGCCCCTGGGCGGAGCGGGTCCACGCACCCGTCCTCGCCGAACACCCCGGCTTCGAGTTCACCGGCGTCTGGGCCCGCCGGCCCGAGGCGGCCACGGCCCTCGGCGGGGCGTACGCCGTCCGCGGGTACACGGACCTCGACGAGCTGCTGGCCGAGGTGGACGCGGTCTCCATCGCGCTGCCCCCGGCCGTCCAGCCCGGCCTCGCCGTGCGGGCCGCCGAAGCCGGCTGCCACCTGCTGCTCGACAAGCCCGTCGCACTGACCGTGCCGGACGCCCGCGCCGTCGCCGAGGCGGTGCGGGCCCACGGGGTCGCCTCGGTGGTCTTCTTCACCGTCCGCTTCGGCGGCGAGCAGATGCCCTGGATCGAACGGCAGGCGGAGCTCGGCGGCTGGTTCACCGGCCGCTCCGACTGGCTCGGCTCGGTGTTCGCCCCCGGCAGCTCCAGCCCGTACGCCTCCTCGCCGTGGCGCCGGGAGAAGGGCGCGCTGTGGGACGTCGGCCCGCACGCGCTGTCCGTGCTGCTCCCGGTGCTCGGCGACGCGACGCGGGTGACGGCCGCCGCCGGGCCGCTGGACACCGTCCACCTGGTCGTCCGGCACGCCGCCGGCGCGTCCAGCACCCTCGCCCTCAGCCTCACCGCGCCGGTCGCGGCCGGCGGCACCGGCATGGAACTGCGCGGCGAGCACGGTGTCGCCCAGCTCCCCGAACGCGGCGAGGGGCCGGTCGCGGCGCTCCACCGCGCCCTGGACGCCCTGCACACCTCGGCGGCCACCGCCCGGCCGCACCCCTGCGACGCCGACTTCGGTCTGCGCGTCGTCGAGATCCTCGCCGCCGCCGAGCAGTCGCTGGCGACCGGCGCCCCGGTCGAGATCTAGGTTCTGTCCGGGGGCCGGGCGGGCGGGCCGGGCGCGGCCTACGGACGGGCGCGCCGAAAACCGGTGGCGGCGGCGTGCGGCCCGTTGTTAGCGTGAGGCCGCTCCACCGTCGTCCCGTTCGTCCTCGTCAGGGCCGTGAGCCCACCGGAAAGGGTGTCTTGATGTCCCGGATCGCGCCGAGCGCGCCTCGCCGCACCGCGTAGCCGGTCCGCACGGACCGGTCGGGGCCGCTCGGCCTGCTCTTGCTGCCATCGCACATCTCCAGCAAGGAGCACCCCGGGTGTCCAGCACCACCAATGCCCTCAAGGCCTTCAAGACCGACACGTTCACCTGCACCTGGTGCGGGCTGACGGTCTCCACCCACGCCGCCGACGGCACGCGGCGCAACCACTGCCCGTCCTGCCTGCATTCCCGGCACGTCCTGGACCAGGTCGAGGGCGGCCCGAGCGAGTGCCACGGCCGGATGTCGCCGATCGCCATCGCGGTGCTGCGCACCGGCGACTGGATGGTCGTGCACCGCTGCGTGCGCTGCGACGAGCTGACGTCCAATCCGGTCTGCCCGGACGACAACCAGCTCGTCCTGATGCGGATGGCCGTCCGGCCGCTCGCCCAACCGCCCTTCCCGCTCGAAGCGTTCGGGACCCTCTGAACGGCCGCGCGAGGATGGAGGAAGCGCCGAGCATGCCACGACGAAAGAACGAGCACGACGGCGGGCAGCGCCGTTCACGCCGCCGTCCGCAGCGGCACAAGGACGTCCTGCACGCCAGGGACGTGCTGCGCGCGAGGGGCGGGCACCGGGCGAACGACTTCCGGTGCGTCGGCTGCCGGCTGGACGTCCCGCTGGACGCCCCCGGCACCGCGCACCGCAACCACTGCCCGAACTGCCTGGTCAGCCTGCACGTCGACCGGAGGGTCCCGGGTGACCGGGCCGCCGACTGCCGGGGCCGGATGGCGGCGCTGAGCATGTCCGCCCGGCCGGACGGCGAATGGCTGATCATCCACCAGTGCCTGTCCTGCGGCGAGTTGAGCGCCAACCGGATCGCCGGCGACGACAACCCGCTGGCCCTGGTCCGGCTGGTGCTCAGACCGCTGCGGGACAACCGGATGGCCGGCCGGGCCCTGCTCCGCCTCTAGCCCGGCGGACCGCCCCGGTGCCCGGACCCGCCCCCGTGCGGCTCCGGGCCCCGGGCGCGGTGTCCGATCGCCCCTCGACCTCGGTATGGCGGCCGGATCAGGCTTCGCCTGGTGCCCCGGGCAGGGGGAGAGGCCGGTACCCGCGCCGTGCGGGTGCCGGCCTCGGCGGGGCGGTCAGCAACCGGTCCAGATCTAACGGAAGTCACGGGACACATCTGTCCGCTCCGGAGAGGATCTCGTCGGCGCGGCGGAGTACGACGGCGCGGCAGCACCGCTGTGGGCCCGCCGCGCCGGGGAGTGGTCGGTCAGTGGTGGGTCACGGTGGCGGCACCATCTGAGCCGTGGCATCCAGGTTGTGTACGGGGCCGCTCTCCTCGTACGACACCGGTACGGCGCCGGCAAGTTCCGCCACGGCCTTCCTGAGGGCCGGCGACGTCGCACCCTCCCTGGTCGTGGTGACCGTGATCCCGGAAGCGTCCGGGAGCAGGGCCGCGGTATGGACCGGGAAGGGCAGCGAGCCGGCCTGTGCCGCGTTGCCGATCTTCTGGAGGACGGGGTCGACGGTCGACCGGGAGAAGGCGGCGTGCCGGATCTCCGTGCGTTGCGTCTCGATGCCCGGGTGTGCCTTGCTCGCGGCCGCGACGAGTTCCTTCGCCCGTGGTTCGTCCGTCGCGAACAGCACGACCCGGCCGGCCGCCGGATCCAGCTTGAGCGCGCCGAAGGTGTCCTTGAACCCGGCGCGGCCCTGCTCCCCGAGCGCGGACGCCAGATCCTGCAGCGCCGTGAGCGCGAGCGCGTCCACGTGCTCCGAAGGTGAGGAGAGCGCGGGTCCTTGGGTGCCTCCGACGTTCCTTCCGTTCGCGGGAGGTGGCGAACCGCTCTCCTGCGACGTCGAGTTCGGCCTGCGTGTCGTCGAGACCTTCGCCGTCGCCGAACAGCCCACCGCCGGCGGAGCCCCAGTCGATGCCTCGGAACGGTATGACGGCGCGGGGGGGGGGCCCCGGGGGGGGGCCCCCCCCCGCCGGGGGGGGGGGCGGGGGGGGGGGGCGGGGGCGGGGGCGGGCCGCGGGGGGGCGGGGGCGGGGCCCCCCCGGCCCCCGGCCCCCCCCCCCCCCGCGCGGGGGGCCCCCGGGGGGGCCCCCCGGGGGGGTTGGGGGGGGGGGGGGGGCCCCGGGGGGGCCCCCCCCCCCCCCCCCCGTCGGGGGTGGTCGGGGTCAGTCGCGGCGGTGGAGGACGGCCGTCTCGAAGTCGGTGAAGGCGCACTCCTCCTGCCACTGGGCCTGGGCCTTGGGGCTGGCGGCGAGCAGGGCGTCGCAGGCCGGGCCCGGGTGGGCGGCGCCGATGGTCTCGCCGGCGCACTCGGGTGCCGGGAGGAAGCCGTCGCGGTCCTGCCAGAGGCTGCGGCCGGGCAGGAAGGCGTACTCGAGGGAGGTGCGGGCCAGGTCCTTCAGGTCGCGGTAGCCCAGCTGGTAGCGGGTGGTCGCCTTCCGGTACTCCTCGGTGATGTCGCCGCGCGAGACGCCCGGGTCGTCGGTGGCCAGCGCGGTCGGGACGCCGTTGCGCCGGTACAGCGGGAACGGGTGGTCCGGCCCGGAGACCTGCAGGATCTGCTCGTTGCTGGTCAGCGGCACCTCGATCAGGGTGTGGCGCTGCGCCAGCGTCCTCAGGAGGTCGGCCGAGTCGTCCTCGTGGACGACGTCGACGCCGTGTCCGACGCGCTCGGCGTGGCCCGTCAGCACGGCCTCGCGGATGTGGAAGCGGAGGTCCTCCGGCTTGACCAGGCCGGGGACCAACTCGCCGGCGTGGAGGGTGATGTGGGCCTTCGGGTAGAGCGGGTGCAGGTAGTCCAGCATCTGCATCTGCAGGGTGTAGTTCTCCAGCGAGGCCGGGTAGTCCTCCGGCTGGACGAGGTTGACGGCGACGAACCGGTCGTCCTGGCTGGCGAGTTCCATGCCCAGCAGCAGTTGGGTGAAGACCCGGGCGGGAGTGGAGGCCCGGGAGGCCTGGGAGATGATCCGGACGGTCACGGCGCAGCCGGGCGCCGGGTGGCCGCCGCCGCAGCCGGCCGTCGCCTGGTACTCGGCGAACATCGCGTCGGCGTCCGCGCGGGCCTGGGTGACGAGTCGGGCGATGCCGTCGTCGGCGAGGAGCTTGGCGCGCAGCGCGGCGAGGTCCGGGTCGAAGCCGACCTTGGCGGCGAGCGCGGCCGCCCCGCCGGAGGCCGGGGTGATCATCGTCTCCAGGTACTCCTGGTGCTGGTCGGCCATGGTGTCGGTGACCTCGGCGAGCATCCGGCCCGGGTGGCGCCAGCTGGCCTCGCCGAACTTGCCGAAGGTGGCGAAGAAGTGGTCGTGCCCGGACTCGGCGCCGGGTACGAAGTCCTGCATGGACCAGGCGCGGATGACGTCCTGGCGGAACGCGGGGTCGGAGAGGGCGTCGGAGGCCGGACGGGCACCGGGGGCGCAGGGCGCCTCCTGGGCCGTGAGGGTGGCGTCGATGCACAGGCCGTCGTCGGCGGCCAGCTGGATCAGCAGCTCGGTGGAGACCGCGCCGGAGAGGTGGTTGTGCAGGTCGCCGCCCTTGGGCAGCTCGTGCAGGAAGGCCCGCAGGGCCTCGGGCCGGTCGCGGATCCGGTCGAGGAGGGCGGAGACCCGGGCTTCCGAGCCGTGGGCGGCGGTGGCGGGGGACTGCGGCAGCGCGTGGGCCTGGGCGGGGAGCAGGGGCAGCAGGAGGGCGGCGCAGGCGGCGACGGCGGCGGCGCTGGTTCGGCGCAGAGAGAGGGACATGGCCGTATGGTCGTCGCGGCCGCTCCCGGGGGCGGGCTGCCGACGCCGTGTCAGGCGGCGTTCACCCGGACAGGCGGCCGGGCGGGGTCCGGTCGGCTGCGAACGGTTGAGCGGCCGGACGGCCTCCGGCGTCCGTCGGCGGTCGGACGCCGGAGGCCGGGAGGCCGTCCGGCGAGGGGAGGCGTGGCCGGCGGCTCAGGCGGGCGGGAGCGTGGGGCTGGACGGGCCCGGGCGGCGGTCGGTCGGGCGGGCCGGGGGGATGACCGGGGCGTGGAAGTCCCGCGGGCCGGTCCACAGCGCGGGCACGGCGTCGCTGCGGCGGGCCAGCTCGTAGGCGAGGGCCTCGTAGTTGACCCGCCAGCCGTGGAAGTGCCGCCAGGCGTCCTCGACGGGCCGCTCGTTGCGGAAGCCCGCGGCGGCGATCATCGCGACGGCGCCGATGTACTCGGTGTGGGTGAGGCGGATCGGCACGTCCGGGTCCGGGTCCGGGTCGAAGTCGACCCGCAGGGAGCGCCCGATGTCGCGCAGCGCCGTGAAACCGGCCCGCAGGACCAGCCGGGCCTCGGCCGGTGCGGTGCGGGGGCAGAGGGCGAGGTGGAGCGCGGCGGCGTCCATCACCGCGATCAGGCCGACCACCCAGCTGCGGTTCGGCTGCGGGGAGCGGAAGGAGAGCAGCACCGGGTAGTTGGAGTGGCTCTCGCCGATGTCGGCGGCCAGGCGCTCCCAGTCCCGGTACAGCTGGGGCAGCGCCGTCTCGGTGTCGACCAGGGTCTGCCGGGCGAGCAGCTCCGGCCCCCAGGCGGGCTCCCCGGCCCGGGACTGCAGCAGCGTCACCTCGGTCTCGCGCCGCTGGTAGGCGGCGTAGATGGTCGGCAGGTAGGAGATCTGCAGGGCGATCACCAGCGGCCCGCTGGCGGCCGCCATGAAGTCGATGACGGACAGGTGCAGGCGTTCGCCGCTCGCGAAGCCCAGCGTGAAGAGGCTCGACCCGGCCTCCCGGAACGCCACCGACCAGTCGAGTTCGGAGGTGCCGTGCAGCAGGAGTGTGTACGCGATGAGCATGCCGCCCAGCCACACCGCCAGCATGCCGAGCAGGACGAGCGGGGCCAGCCAGGTCAGGGCCCGGTCCTGGGCGTGGTAGGTGCGGAACGGTGTCGCGTAGAGCCGCAGCACCGCCCGCAGGACCCGCCAGAGCCGGTGCACCAGGGCCGAGTAGAGCCCGCGCGGGACGACCAGGGTGCGCAGGATGCTGCCGATGACCAGCAGGAGCAGCAGGGCGCCGAGCGCGGTGTGGATCAACCTCATGCGGTCATTCTGTCGGTCGGGCGGGGTGGTGGCGTGCGCAGGTGGGCCTGCGCCGCGGTCGGAGTGTAGAAGCGCCTGATCCGGCCCGAGGAGCCCGGCACGCGCAGGTAGGCGTGCCGGGCCGGGTCCCAGAGGCCCCAGCACTCCAGGAGGAGGAAGTGCGGGCTGCTCGGCGGGATCAGGCGGACCTCGTAGCGGGACTCCGCGGTCACGCGGGTTCCGGGGCGGGGGCGTTCCGGAGGACCCAGGCCTGCGCGAGGGCGTACGAGTAGAAGCGCAGGGGGGCGTCGGACGGCGGGAGGGCCCTGACGGGCTCGCCGGTCGTGCGGTCGCGGACGATCCAGACCGGGTAGGAGGAGCCGTCGCAGGCGTCGTCGGCGGGGATGATCGCGTAGCGGCCGGTCGTCATCGGCGGGTCGCCACCTGGATGAAGCCGGAGGCCTTCTCCACACGCTCGGCGAACTCGTTGAACTCGCCGTCGATGGGGGAGATGGTGGCCTTGGTCGGGACGAGGATGGCGCCCGCCTCGCGGTCGAGGAGCCGCTGGAGCGCGGCCCGCAGCATCGGCCGGTGCTCCGGGCCCCTCACGTCCACCTCGTCGTCCACGACGATGAGGGAGACCCCCCAGTCGAAGGCGGCGGCGTACCGCTCGCAGACGCGGAGCTCGCGCTCCGGGAAGCCGGCATCGGTCTTGGCCAGGTACATCACGACCTGGAGGCGGTCCACGGCCCCGACTCGGGGCGCGTGCGGGGTCGTGGGGGGCTTGGGGCTGCTCACAGTCCGATCCTCTCCGTAGTTGTGCGACTACCAGGGGTGCCCAATGTCCTCTAAGCTTGGCAACCGTTCAACTTGTCTGTGTCTCAGGTGGAATTGGGGGCGGGCTTTGAATCGCAAGGAGCTTGATCCGGCGTCATCTCCCCGTGAGTCCTTCGGCGCACTGCTTCGCAGCTCGCGCGAGGCGCTGGGCTGGACCCAGCAGGACCTGGCAGCGGCCATGGGCTACTCGGACAGCTACATCTCGGCGGTCGAAACGGGTCGCAAATCCACCAGCCGAGACTTCGTCAGGGCGGCGGACAAGGCCCTCGGGACGGGCCAGACGCTGGAGCTGATGTGGGTCGGGATGAGGCGGAAGGGCTTCCTGGAGGGTTTCCCCGAGCACGCTGCGCAGGAGGCTCGCGCGTCGGAGATCAGGATCTTTGAGCCGAACCTGATTCCAGGGTTGTTCCAGACCAAGGCCTACGCCTCCGCGCGAGAGGCGGCGGCAGTCCTGCGAGGAAGCAGCACGCAGGATCAGGCGGAGGAGCGAGTGAGGTTCCTCGCCGCCCGGCAGCGGCTTCTCAGGCGTGCCGAACCACCGGTCATCCACGCGGTGATAGATGAGAGTGGCATTCGTCGTCCGGTGGGGGGTGCCGTGACCATGCGTGCGCAGCTCGATCACCTGGTGGAGATGGCGGCCAGGCCCGATGTGATCTTTCAGATCGCGCCGTTCAGCTTGGCCGAACACGCCCCGCTTCGATCGGTCGTCACCCTGCTGACGTTCGCGGATCGTTCGGTGGTCGGCTACACCGAATCTGCCGACCAGGGCTACGTGGTGCGGGATGACCGGACTGTCAGGGCGTGGGAAAAGGCCTACGATCGGTTGCGGGCGGAAGCGCTGACCAGAGCCGCGACCCTCGACCTGATTCACAAGGCCCGAAAGGAGCTCTGACCATGACTCGACCAGACCTGTCCCGCGCCTCATGGTTCAAGTCGTCGTACTCCGACAACGGCGGTACCTGCGTGGAGGTTTCGCCGGACTTCCCGGGTGTCGTTCCCGTCCGCGACTCGAAGGACCCGGAGGGGCCTGCCCTCGTTGTCCCGGCCGAGGCCTGGCGGGCCTTCGTCGCCGCGACCGCCGCGGGAGAATTCGGCGACGTCTGATCTGAGACGCTCGCTCTGGTCCACTGCTACGGAAGGAGCTCGATGATGTTCCTCGACCCGACTGGTGCTCGATGGGTGAAGTCGAGCTTCAGCCAACAAGGCGGCAACTGCGTCGAGATCGCCCCCGCGTTTCCCGGTGTGATGCCCGTCCGGGACTCCAAGGACCCGGAGGGACCCGTCCTGCTCTTCCCGGCCGACGCCTGGCGGGCCTTCGTGGCCGCCGCCGCTGCCGGCGAGTTCGGCGACGCCTGACGCAAGGCCATGCCATGGTCCGCGTGATCGAAGGAGCTTCTATGGCGAACATCGACCTTGAAGGCGCCCGATGGGTGAAGAGTCGTCGCAGTGGCAATGGTGGGAATTGCGTCGAGGTCGCGCAGGGCCTCACCGGCGTTATGCCTGTTCGCGACTCGAAGGACCCGGCCGGGCCCGTCCTGCTCTTCCCGGCCGACGCCTGGCGGGCCTTCGTCGTCGCGGCCGCTGCAGGAGAATTCGGCGACGTCTGACCGGGGCGCTCGCTCTGGTCCACTGCTTCGGAAGGAGTTCGCTGATGGTCGCCGACCTGACGCCTGCCCGATGGGTGAAGTCGAGCTACAGCCAGAACGGTGGGAACTGCGTCGAAGTCGCCTCCCACCTTCCCGGTGTGATGCCCGTTCGGGACTCCAAGGACCCGGAGGGGCCCGTCCTGCTCTTCCCGGCCGACGCCTGGCGGGCCTTCGTGGCCGCTGCCGCCGCCGGAGAGTTCGGCGACGCCTGACGGACCACCGCCCTACCCCTGCGAGCCCCTGGACCCTGCGGTCCGGGGGCTCGTTCCGTTCCGTCCGCCATTGACAGGTGCGCCCTCCGGCTGAATGCTAAGCAAGCGCTTAGTCAACGCCACGCCCACCCCCGAGGAGCCGCCCGATGTCCGAGACACCCGCCGATCCGCCCGGGCTGGACCTGGGCCGCCTGCGGAACCACCTCGACCGGGAGCTGCCCGGCCTCGTCCAGGGCCCCCTCACCGCCTCCCTCATCGAGGGCGGCCGCTCCAACCTCACCTACGTCCTCTCGGACGGCACCACCCGCTGGGTCCTGCGCCGCCCCCCGCTCGGCCACGTCCTCGCCACCGCGCACGACATGGGCCGCGAGCACCGCGTGATGACCGCCCTGCGCGACACCGACGTCCCCGTCCCGCGCACGCTCCTCCTCGACCCGGGCACGGACGTCCTCGGCGCCCCCTGGTACCTCATGGAGCACGTCCCCGGCACCGCCCACCGCGACGTCGCCCCGTTCGCCGCCCTCGGCGCGCCGCGCGTCCACGCCCTCGGCCGCCGCCTCGTCGACACCCTCGCCGCCCTGCACCGGATCGACCCGGCCGCCGTCGGCCTCGCCGACTTCGGCCGCCCCGACGGCTACCTGGAGCGCCAGCTGCGCCGCTGGTCCACCCAGCTGTCGAACTCCCGCAGCCGCGACCTGCCCGCCGTGGACCGGCTGCACGGGCTGCTCGCCGAGCGCCTCCCCGTCTCGCCCGCACCCGCGCTCGTCCACGGCGACTACCGCCTCGACAACGTCCTCGTCGACGACTCCGGCGACACGGACGGCACCGCCGGCACCGACGTCATCACCGCCGTCCTCGACTGGGAGATGTCCACCCTCGGCGACCCGCTCACCGACATCGGCCTGCTGGTGATGTACACCGAACTCGCCGGAGTCGGCGGCGGCATCATCCCCTCCGCCGCGACCGCGCCCGGCTTCCCGAAACCCGACGAACTCGTCGCCCGGTACGCCGAGTCGACCGGCCGGCAGGCCGCGGACCTGGACTGGTACGTGGCCTTCGCCTCCTTCAAGCTCGCCGTCGTCGCCGAAGGCATCCACTACCGCTTCCAGCAGGGCCGCACCCTCGGCGCCGGGTTCGAACGGGCCGGAGAGATGGCCCCGATCCTCGCCCGGCACGGCCTGAGCACCCTCAAGGAGAACTGACCGATGGACTTCGCCTACGACGCCCGGACGAACGAACTCCGTGCGCAGCTGCTGGCCTTCATGGACGCCCACGTGTACCCCGCGGAGGCCGTCCTCGCCGAGCAGCTGGCCGACCCGGACCGCGCCCCCTGGGCCGTCCCGCCGGTCGTGGCCGAGCTCCAGGCCGAGGCCCGCAAGCAGGGCCTGTGGAACCTCTTCATCCCCGGCGAGCACGGCGCCGGGCTCACCAACCTGCAGTACGCGCCGCTCGCCGAGATCACCGGCCGCAGCCCGCAACTGGCCCCGCCCGCGCTGAACTGCGCGGCCCCCGACACCGGGAACATGGAGCTGCTCGCCCAGTTCGGCTCGGCCGAGCAGCGCGAGCGCTGGCTGCGCCCGCTGCTGGACGCCGAGATCCGCTCCGCCTTCGCGATGACCGAGCCGGAGGTGGCCTCCTCGGACGCCACCAACATCGCCACCCGGATCGAGCGGGACGGCGACGACTACGTGGTCAACGGCCGCAAGTGGTACATCACCGGGGCGATGAACCCGCAGTGCCGGATCCTCATCGTCATGGGCAAGACCGACCCGGGCGCCGAGCCGCACCGCCAGCAGAGCATGGTGCTCGTCCCGCGCGACACGCCCGGCGTCACCGTGAAGCGCGGCATGACGGTCTTCGGCTACGACGACGCCGACCACGGCGGCCACGCCGAGGTGCTCTTCGAGGACGTCCGCGTCCCGGCGGGGAACCTGATCGGGGCGGAGGGCGCCGGCTTCGCCATCGCCCAGGCCCGGCTCGGCCCGGGCCGGATCCACCACTGCATGCGGGCGATCGGCATCGCCGAGCGGGCCCTGGAGCTGATGTGCCGCCGGGTGGGCGAGCGCGTCGCCTTCGGCCGCCCGCTGGCCGAGCAGGGCGTGGTCCAGGACTGGATCGCCGAATCCCGGGTGCGGATCGAGCAGTTGCGGTTGCTGGTGCTGAAGACGGCCTGGCTGATGGACACCGTCGGCAACCGGGGCGCGCACACCGAGATCCAAGCGATCAAGATCGCGACGCCGCGCACCGTGGAGTGGATCCTGGACAAGGCCGTCCAGGCGTTCGGCGCCGCCGGAGTCAGCCAGGACACCCCGCTCGCCCAGCTCTGGGCCGGCAACCGCACCCTGCGCCTCGCCGACGGCCCGGACGAGGTCCACAAGCGCTCCCTGGCCCGCCGCGAGCTCCGCCGCCACGCGGGCGACTCCTGACCGACTGCCGCGCGGGGTGCGGACGCACCGGCCCCTCCGGCCGGGCCGGTGCACGTCGGACGGCGTCACGGGCCGGGGGCGGCCGCGGGCTCGGCCGGTCCGGGCCTCCCGGCGGTGCGGCGGCGGGGGGACCCGGCGGACTCCGGCGTCACCCGGAGGTGCAGGGCGGCGAGCAGCAGGCAGAACACGGCCATGACGGACCACAGCACGGTCGTCCCCGCGCGGGCGAGCAGCTGGGTGCCGAGGACGGGCGCGAGCGTCGCGGCGATGCCCCAGCTGGTCCCGAAGACGGCCAGGTAGCGGCCGCCGGCACCGGGTGGCGCGAGCTCGGTGACGAGCGCGTAGATGCGGCCGATCACCAGGAGGTCGCCGAGGCTCAGCACCGCGGCGGCGGCGAGCATCCCCGGCAGGGTCCCGGCGAGGGCGTAGCCCGTCAGCCCCGCGGCCAGGAGGAGGTGGGCGAGGGCGAGCGCGACGGGCGTGCCGAGCCGGGTCGTCCAGGGCATCCGGACCAGCGGCTGCGCGAGCACGGTGGTGGCCGCGGCGGCGGTGAACAGCAGCCCGGCGTCGGCGGCGGGCAGGCCGTGCCGGGTGAGGGCGAGCGGCAGGGTGACCACGGCCTGCTGGTTGATCAGGGCGTAGGCGGTGCCGGTGGCCAGGACGCTCAGCAGGGCCCGGTCGCGCAGCGGGCGTACGGCGGCGCGGCCCCGGTCGGCGCCGGGTGGTTCGGGACGGTCGTGGGGCAGGGCGAGCCGGATCAGCAGGGCGCAGGCCAGGCAGGTGACGGCGTCGGTGACGAAGAGCCAGCGCAGGTCCCAACGGCCGAGCAGGGCGGCCAGCAGCCCGGCGCCCATGCCGCCCGCCGCGAGCGCGGCGCTGAACAGGCTGAACGCGCGCACCCGGTGCTGCTCGGGGACGGACTCGCCGATGATCGCCTGGCTCGGGGGCTCGTAGAGCTCGAAGGCCAGCCCGAGCAGCACCGCCCCGGCGACCGCCCAGGTCAGTGACACGGACGCGGCGATCGCCAGCTGCGCGACGGCGCATCCGCAGAGCCCGAGCACGATGGTGGTGCGCCGGCCGATCCGGTCGGCCAGGTGCCCCCCGGCCAGCCGGGAGGGGATCGTCGCGAGCCCGAAGGCGGCGCTGACCAGCCCGGCGGAGGTGAGGCTCGCGCCGTGGTCGGCGCTGATCAGCGCGGTGAGGAAGGGCAGTGAGAAGGCCCCGAGCCGGTTGACGACCCGGGCGAGCAACAGCAGGCGGACGGTGCGGGGCAGCGGTTCGGGGCGCGGCACGGCGGCTCCTGTTCTCGTGCGTCGTCGAGGCCGGTGATCAGCGGGCGGCGGGTGGCGGTGATCCGGGCGGAGACTACCGGCTTCCTGGACGACGCCGCCCGGGCCGCTCCGGCGGCCGGCGCCCTGCTCCCGTCGGTGCCCCGCGCCCCGAGCCCGAGCCCCGCCCCCCGTCGGCCCCGCGGCCTGACGGCCTGACGGCCCCTAAGGGAGTCATACCCTGGTACTCAGGGGTGAGTTGGCTCCCCGGTATGACGGTTTCGCCCCGCCCCCACCCGTACCGTCCTGCTCAACGGACCGCGCGAACCGGGCGGGCCGACCGATCGAGGGCGAGGAGCACGGGATGCACAGGCGGGGACGGGGCGTGGCGGCGGCACTGCTGGCGGCGACGGCGGTGCTGGGAGTGGTCGGCGCGCCCGGGGCGGTGGCGGCGGCCCCGGACGGCGGGGGCGCGGCCCGGCAGGCGCAGGCGTGGCTGCCGCAGCCGACCGGACCGTACCCCGTCGGGACCACGACGCTGCACCTGACCGACCCGAGCCGGGAGTTCCGGTGGAAGCCGGGGAAGCCTCGCGAGCTGATGATCAGCTTCTGGTACCCGACCGCCCGGCCCGCCACCGGCCGGGAGCGCGCCCCGTACATGGAGCGCTCCGCCGCCGACCACTTCGGCAGCGCCGGCAGCGTCGGCCAGTCGGACTACGGGTTCGAACCCGGCCGCACCGACTGGGCCGGCGTCCGCACCCACGCCCGCACCGACGCGCCCGCCCTGCCCGGCGGCAAGCGCCCGGTCGTGCTCTACTCGGCCGGGTTCGGCGACCCGCGCACCTGGGGCACCGGCCTGGTCGAGGACCTCGCCTCGCGCGGCTACGTCGTCGTCACCGTCGACCACACCTACGACGCCTCCGAGGTCGCCTTCCCGAACGGGGACCTCGCCACCTCCGTCTTCCCCGAGCTGCTGGGCAAGCCCGACCTCGACCTCGCCGACGTGCTGCGCACCTCCCTGCAGACCAGGGTGGACGACACCCGCTTCGTGCTGGACCAGCTGCCCGGCCTGTGCCGCGACCCGAAGCTGCCGGCGGGCCTCGCCGCCTCGCTCGACCTCGACCGGATCGGCATGGTCGGCCACTCGGCGGGCGGCTCCACCGCCCTCCAGGCCATGCACGACGACCCGCGGATCGCGGCCGCCGTCGACATGGACGGTCAGCTGCACTTCCCCGGGCCGGACGGTCACACCGGGGTGGTCCTGACCGACGTCGCCGCGAAGGGGCTGACCCGCCCGTTCCTGCTGATGGGCACGCGGGAGGAGGACTCCGGGGACTACCACCACCAGCCCGGCTGGGACGCCCTCTGGCAGCACAGCACGGGCTGGCACGCCGACGTCACCCTCGACGGCTCCCGGCACGCCTCCTACACCGACGCGCAGTCCCTGCTGCCCCAGCTCGCCCGGCAGGGCGCGATCACCCCCGAGCAGCTCGGCAAGGACCTGGGCGAGGTCCGCCCGGAGCGCGCGGTGCTGGCGACCCGGACGTACGTGGCCTCCTTCTTCGACCGCTGGCTGCGCGGCCACGACGACCACCTGCTGGACGGTCCCTCGCCGCGCTTCCCGGAGATGGAGTACGCCGAGTAGCGGTGCCCGGCAGCCGAGGCGTCGTCAGGCCGGCCCGGAGGCGCGGCGGTCAGCGGACCTCCGAGTCGGGGTTGGCGGCGTCCCACCGGCGGCGGGAGTCCACGATCGCGTCGTGGTGGTCGTAGGACCAGTCCGCCACCGCCCGGACGAGGTGGGTCAGGCTGTGCCCGAGGGGCGTCAGCTCGTACTCCACCTGCGGCGGGACGGTCGGGTGGACCGTCCGGGAGACCAGGCCGTCCCGCTCCAGCCGGCGCACCGTCAGCGTCAGCATCCGCTGCGAGATGCCCGGCAGGGCGCGCTGCAGCTCGCGGAACCGCCGTACGCCCTGGGCGAGTTCGACGACGGTCAGGACGGACCACTTCTCGCCGAGCCGGCTCAGCAGGTCCTGGATCCCGCAGTCCACGCCGTCCTCGCACCAGACCACCGGGCGAGGGGTGGTTATCGCGGTGTGCCCTGCTGACATGGAAGTGCCTCCTTACGCCGGGCGCCCCGGCGGCCGACGATGGTCAGGAATCCGCCCCCCGATCATCCCCGGAGGAACCATGCTGCTCGTCACCGGTGTCAACGGCGCGCTCGGAACGCTCGTCCTGGAACGGCTCGTCGGGCGCCCCGACGTGGCCGCCGGCAGCCGCACGCCCGGGACGGTGCCCGCGGAGGTGCCGTCCCGGCTGGTGGACTTCGACCGGCCCGAGACGCTCGCGGAGGCGTTCCGCGGCGTGCGGACCCTGCTGCTGATCTCGGCCGGAGTCGCCGAGGACGACGTGGTGATCGCCCGGCACGGCGCGGCGATCACGGCCGCGGAACGGGCCGGCGTCGAGCACGTCGTCTACACCAGCCTCTCCGGCGACGGAGACCACCTGCCGTACGCCCTCGCCCACCGCTGGACCGAGCGGCGGCTCCGCGCGTCGTCCTCCCTGCGCTGGACGGTGCTGCGCAACGGCCTGTACGCCGAGTTCCTCGGCGCGATCGCCGCGCCGGGCCCGGACGGGGTGGTCCGCGCCCCGCTCGGGGACGGGAAGCTCGCGGCGGTGGCCCGGGCGGACCTCGCCGAGGTGGCGGCCGCCGTCGCACTCGCCCCGGAGGCCCACGCGGGGCGCACGTACGAGCTGGTGGGGGAACGGGCGCTGGGCGGCGCGGAGGTGGCCGGGGCGCTCGGCGCCGAGTACCGGCCCGGCCGGCTGACGCAGGCGCGGGCAGCGGTGGCGGCCTCGGACGCGCAGGACTTCCAGGTACCGATGGTGGTCGGCACCTACTCGGCGATCGCCCACGGCTTCCTGGCCGGGCCGGGCGGGGCGGGCGACCTCGCGGAACTGCTCGGCCGCCCGCCCCGCCCGGCCCTGGACGTCATCGCCGGCGCCCGCTGAGCCCCCACCTGCTGAGCCCCGGGCGGCCCGACTGCGCCGGGGGTCGGCCGCGTGGGCGCGGTGGTGGCGGGCGGGCGCTCCGGTCAGTCACCGAGGACGGCGATCCGGCCGGTGCTGCGCCCGTCGGCGACCAGCTGGACGGCCCCGGCCGCGTCGGCCAGCGGCACCCGGGCGCTCACCAGCGGGCGGACCGCGCCCTGCTCGGCGAGCCCGGTCAGCGCCTCGTGCGCGGCGGCGACGGCCCGCGGGTCGTGGGTGTTGTAGAGCCCCCAGTGCAGGCCGAGGATGGCGTAGTTCTTCACCAGGGCGTGGTTGAGCGCGGGCGCCGGGATCCGCCCGGCGGCGAAGCCGACCACCACGATCCGGCCCTCGAAGGCCACGCACTTGGTGGAGCCGGTGTAGGCGTCGCCGCCGACCGGGTCGAACACCACGTCGGCGCCGCGCCCGCCGGTGAACTCCTTGACGGCGCCGACGAAGTCAGCTGCCGTCCGGTCGACGACCAGGTCGGCGCCGAGCGCCCGGGCCGCCTCCGCCTTCTCAGGGCCGCCGACCACGGCGACCACCCGGGCCCCGGCGGCGCGGCCGAGCTGCACCGCCGCGCTGCCCACCCCGCCCGCCGCGGCGTGCACCAGCAGGGTCTCGCCGGCCCGCAGCCGGGCCCGGCGGTGCAGGGCGAACCAGGCGGTCTGGTAGCCGATGTGCAGCGCGGCCGCCTCGGCGTCGTCCAGTGCCGCGGGCGCCGGGTGCGCGGCCGCCGCGTCCAGCAGCGCGTACTCGGCGAAGGCTCCGTGCGGCAGCACCGGGTTGCCGATCAGCCGTTCGCCCCGCCGCGGCCCGTCCGCGACCTCGCCGCACAGCTCCACGCCGGGCGTGAACGGCAGCGGCGGGCGCACCTGGTACTCGCCGCGCACCATCAGCGCGTCCGGGAAGTTGACCGCCGCGGCCCGTACCCGGACCAGCAGCTGGCCCGGGCCGGGCACCGGCCGGGGCAGCCCGTCGACCAGCCGCATCACCGCGCCCGGCTCGCCGAGCTCGGGCACCTGCCAGGCCCTCACAGCGCCTCGCTCTCTTCCAGCCCCTGCTGGAGCCGGTTCATCGCGGTGATCCAGCGGTCCGGGTCGGTGGCCCGGGCCCGGTAGTAGTCCGCGACCTCGGGGTGCGGCAGGACCAGGAAGCGGTCCTCGGCCAGCGCCGCCAGGGTGGCCGCGGCGACCTCCTCGGCCTCCAGCGCGGTGGGCGCGAGCAGGGCCTCGCCGACCGCGCCGGTGGAGGCGAGCATGTCGGTGCGCACGCCCTGGGGGCAGAGCGCGTGCACCCGGACGCCGCGGTGGCGGTACGTCGCGGAGAGCCACTCGGCGAAGGCGAGCGCGCCGTGCTTGCTCACCGCGTACGGGGCCGAGCCGAGCATGGTGAGCAGTCCGGCGGCGGAGACGGTGGCGAGGAAGCGGCCCTCGCCGCGTTCCAGCCAGCGGGGGAGGAGCAGGTCGGCGGCCCGGACGTGGGCGAGGACGTTGACCTCCCACGCGCCGGCCCAGGCGGCGGCGGGCGCGTCGGCCCCGCCGACCGGGGCGACGCCCGCGTTGGCGCACCACACGTCGATCTCGCCGAGCTCGGCCCGGGCCCGGCCGACCAGCTCGGTCAGCCCCTCGACGGAGGCGGCGTCGCCGGGGGCGGCGGTCCCGCCGCAGTCGCGCGCCACCTCGTGGGCCGCCCCGGCGTCCAGGTCGTTGACCACGACCCTGGCGCCGGCCGCGGCGAAGGCCCGGGCCAGCGCGGCGCCGATGCCGCGCCCGCCACCGGTCACCACGACGCCCTGCCCGGCGAGGTCACCGCCCGCGCCGGTCCGCGCGGCCGCGCCGCCGCCGTCCGGGGAAACCGTGCCGCGGGAGCCCTGGCCGTCGCCCGCCGCGCTCACAGCCCACCGCCGAGGGTGACCCCGCCGTCGACGACCAGGGTCTGGCCGGTGATCCAGGCGGAGTCCGGGGAGAGCAGGAAGGCGACCGCGCCCGCGACGTCCTCCGGGACGCCGAGCCGGCCCAGCGGGTAGGCGGCGGCGACCTGCTCCTCGCGGCCCTCGTACAGGGCCTCGGCGAACCTGGTCTTGACGACGGCGGGTGCGACGGCGTTGACCCGGATGCCCTGGCCGCCCAGCTCGGCGCCGAGTTCGGTGGTGAGCCGGATCAGCGCGGCCTTGCTGATGCCGTACATGCCGATCCCGAGCGAGGCGCGGATGCCCGCGATGGAGGCCACGTTGACCACCGAGCCGCCGTGCTCGCCCATCCAGGCGGCGTGGGCGCGGCGGGTCCAGGCGAGCGGGGCCAGCACGTTGACGGCGAAGATCTTGGCCGCCGCGGCCTCGTCGGTGTCGAGGACCGGCCCGTAGACCGGGTTGATGCCGGTGTTGTTGACGAGGTGGTCGAGCCGTCCGAAGGCCTCCAGGGTGCGGGTGACGGCCTCCTCCTGGTGGGCCGGGTCGTCGGACTTGCCGGCGACGGCGATGGCGTTGTCCGGCCCGCCCAGGTCGCGGACGGCCTCGGCGAGCGGCTCGGGGTTGCGGGCGGTCAGGCAGACCTTCGCCCCGCGGTCGACCAGCTCGCGCGCGATGCCGAGGCCGATGCCCCGGCTCGATCCGGTGACGACGGCCACCCGGCCCTTGAAGGAGTGCGCCACGGAGGGGTCCTGCCTTTCGCGCGGTTCGACGGACTTGCTTCGACGGATCTGCTTCGACGGACTTCGACGGGTGCCACGGGTGTCGCAAACCCTCGTGGGGGCCGGCGGAGTCCGGGTGGGCCCGGCCACGACCGGTGACTAAGCGCTTGCTCAGCATGGTGGTGGTGCGGGAGCCTGTCAACAGCCGCCGACCGCCCGGCGGGGAATGCGTGTACGAGTTCTCTGGGAGGATGGCGCCATGACCAGCACGCCCATCGCCGACCTCTGGCCCGTCCTGCCCGGCGGCGCCGACAGCCGCCCCGAGGCGGCGCACCGGCTGCTCCGGGCGGCCGTCGAGTCCTTCGCGGAGCGCGGCTTCCACGCCACCACCACCCGGGACATCGCCACCGCGGCCGGGATGAGCCCGGCGGCGCTGTACATCCACTACCAGTCCAAGGCCGCGCTGCTGGCCGAGATCAGCCAGGCCGGCCACGCGGCCACGCTGGCGCTGGTGCGCGACGCGGTGGCGGGCGGCGGGGACCCGGTGGTGCGGATGCGGCGGCTGGTCGAGCAGTTCACCGCCTGGCACGCCCGGGCCCGCACCGTCGGCCGGGTGGTCAACTACGAGCTGCACGCGCTGCCCGAGGACGCCTACGCCGTCGTCGCGGCGCTGCGCCTGGACATCGAACGCGAGGTCAGCGCGCTGATCGCGGCGGGCGTGGCGGCCGGCGCCTTCGAGGTGTCCGAGGTCCGCACGGCGGCCCGCGCGGTGACCTCGCTGGGCATCGACGTCTCCCGCTGGTACACCGACCGCTCCACCGAGACCCCCGAGGAACTCGGCCGCCGCTACGGCGAGTTGGTGCTCCGGATGCTCGGCGCCCGGATCTGAGACGGGCGCGTCCGGGCGGGCGGGCCGGCCGGCCCGCTCTTGACCTGCCCCGGGCGTGCGCGCAGACTCGTATACGCAGTACGTGTGCCTCGTAGGCGTACGGCGCCGCCTCCGGCGCCCGCCCCCACCGGTGCCCGTCGGCCCGACCCGACGGACCCCCGGCACGGTCCCGACACCGTGCCCCGCGCGGCCCGACACCGCGCGTCCCAGCAGAACCCCTCCCGCGGCGGCCACGCCCCCCGACCGGCGGCGCCGACGGGAGGCGACCCCCGGCCCGGACCGGCCCGGCCGGTCGTGCCGCCGTGCCCACGGGCACGACGGCACCAGGACGGCGCGCCCGGCGCGCCGTGCGCGGCCCGGGCTCCGGGGAGACGGGAGGCGCAGCGATGCCCCTCCAGCAATCCCGTCCGGTCCGGCCCCGTTTCTGGCTGGAGACCGCCCTCGGCACCCTGTCCGGGCTGCTGTTCCTGATCACCCTGGTGTGGCCGCAGTGGATCGAGACCCTGCTCGGGCTCGACCCGGACGCCGGCAGCGGCGCGGCCGAGTGGCTGGTCGTCGCGCTCGCGGCGGCCCTCACCGCGGTCTGCGCGCTGGGCGCGCGGACCGAATGGCGCCGGGCCCACCCCTCCACCGCCCGCGCGGCGCGGTGACCCGGCCACCGACGATCGGAGAGGAGGATCGTCATGAGCGACTCGACACCCGCCGCCGCGGCCGGTGACCTGGCCGCACTCGTGCGCCGGGCCCCGCTCGGCTTCCGGGGCACGGTCACCAGGGTCGGCGGCACCTCGCTGGCGGCCGTCCCGCCCGGTGCGGACGACGCGCGCACGGCCGTCGTCGCGGTGACCGAGGTGCTGCACGCGCCGAACGGCTTCCGGCGACTCGCCGGCAGCGAGGTCACCGTCCGCCTGGCGGCCGACGCGGCCCCGCTCGCGGTCGGCGACACGGCCGCGTTCTTCACCCGGGGCCTGGTCTACGGCGAGGGCCTCGGCGTCGTCGAGCTGGGCCGACTGCCCGCCGACGCCGTCCAGCAGCACGTCTCGATGGCGGCCACCACCGCCGACGAGATGCCCTTGTCGTCGGTGCAGCGCACCATCCGCGAGGAGGACCTCGCGGCGCACGCCGGGCAGACGGACGCCGTGGTCGTCGCCACCGTGGTCGGCCTGGAGGACGTCGACCGGGCGTCGCACTCGGAGCACGCCCCGCACTGGTGGCGCGCCGCCCTCGACGTCTCGATCGTCGAGGCCGGTGACGTCGCCCCCGGACGGATCACCGTCCTCTACCCCAGCAGCGGGGACAGGCGCTGGCTGCACGTCCCCAAGCCGGCGCCCGGGCAGGAGGCCCTGTGGCTGTTGCACGCCACGACGGGCGAGCTCGCCGCGGAGGCGCCGTTCCAGCTGCTCCACCCCGACGACCGTCAGCCGGTGCAGCGACTCGCCGTGCTGCGGGAAGGGAGGTGAGCCGGGATGCCCACCATCAAGGTCGTCGACATCACCCCCAGGGCGCTGAGCGGCGACACCAGCCTGGACAGCGAGCCCAACCTCGCCGTCAACCCCGAGAACCCGAACCAGCTGGTGGCGACCGCCTTCACGCCGGATCCGATGGGCGGGCCGCTCGCCCCGGTCTACGTCTCGGCGGACGGCGGCGACACCTGGGTGCTGCGCAGCGTCGTCCCCGGCAACGCCGACCCGGGCGGCACCGGCGACATCAGCGTCGGCTTCGCGCCGCAGGGCGGCACCCTGTACACCGGCATCCTCAACGGCGAGGACGGCGACCTCCAGGTCCTGCGGGCCGCGGACGTCACGTCGGACGCGCCGATGGAGGTCCTCGTCGACCGCGCCGCGGTCCACAATCCGGACCAGCCGTGGGTCGTCGCCGGCGGCACCGTCGTGAACGGCTCCGGCCGGGACGTGGTGTACGTCGGCAACAACGACGGCGACCACCAGCCGCACAGCGCCACGGTGGACGTCTCCGCCGACGCCCGGCACGGCCACGGCGCCTTCCGGTCCGTCCAGGTCGACCAGCGGGCCCACCGGGTGTTCGACGGCCCGCCGGTGCGGATCGCGCTGCACCCCGACGGCACGGTGTACACCGCGTTCGAGAGCTGGAGCGACTTCTCCGGGCTGGTCGTCACCTTCGACGTCGTGGTGACGCGCGACGACAAGGGCGCCCTGGTCGCGAGCCCGTTCCAGGACCTGCGGGACTCCGACGACGGCGTCGCCGGCCAGCGGGTGGCCGCCGGGCGGAGGGTGCGGTTCAACGTCAAGGCGGCGACGCTGGGGCAGGAACGCACCGGCGCCGACCTGTCGATCGCCGTCGACCCGACCGACTCCGGCACCGTCTGGATCGCCTGGTGCGACGGCACCGGCGGCACCGTGCCCACCGACTACGTCCTGCACGTGCGGCGCTCGACCGACCGGGGGCAGACCTGGGCCCCGGCGCGCGCGGACCTCGTCAACGCCAAGAACCCGGCGCTGGCGATCAACGCGGACGGGCTGGTCGGGCTGGTCTACCAGCAGCTGGCGCACGACCAGTGGACGACGGCGCTGGAGCTGACCGCCGACGGCGGTGCGACGGCCGAGGCCCACGTCCTGCACCAGGCCCCGGGCGACGTGCCGAAGGCCCCGCCCGGCGCCCTGCCCTACCTGGGCGACTACATCCGGATGGTCGCCGTCGGCCGGGACTTCTACGGGATCTTCGCGGGGAACAACACCCCCGACCGGGCCAACTTCCCGGTCGGCGTGACGTACCAGCGCAACGCCGACTTCACCACGCACCAGCTGCTGGACCTGGACGGCGTCAGCCGGGTGCCGCCCTCGCTGGACCCGTTCTTCTTCCACCGGGCCGCCTGATTCCACGCCCCCACCCGCACACGTCGGGTGCCCGCCACGACCGGTCGTGGCGGGCACCCTGCTGTCGGGCACGATGGTTCAGGCGGTGGCCAGGCAGAACTCCACGAGTCCCGCGTCCACGTCGAGGATGATGCGGCTCATCTCGGCCCACGGCGGGTGGAAGCTGGTGCCCCACTCGACGGTGAAGCCGAGCACCTTGCCCTGGTCGGGATCGTCGAAGTGGCGGGCGTAGACGTAGTCGTCACTGGTCCCGCTGGTCGGGTACAGGTGGAACCCGCTCATCGGCTTGTAGGTGCGGCCGCGCACGCCCTTGACGCCCTGGCAGAACCGTTCGGCGAGCAGGACGGCGCCGTCCTCGTCCGTCTTGGGGATGTACTCGGCGTACGCGACGTCGTTCGGCAGCCCGCGGAGGCCGTCGAACTGCGCGTTGCGGTAGTTCATCGCCGGGTCGACCGACTGGTTGTCGTCGTCGCCCCAGTTGTAGAGCATGTCCTCCGAGTAGCTGTGCACGTCGACGAACCACCTGGTCCGCGGGAACTGGTCCAGCAGCCAGCGGACGTTGCGGGTCTCCGGCTCCGAGAACGGCCTCGGGCCCTGGTAGACCTGCGGGTCGCACGGGTCGGTCGACACCTGCGGGTTCGCGGTCGGGGCGAAGGCGGTGCCGAAGTCGAACAGGAAGTCGTAGTTGCGGTTGAGGTCGACGCCCACGCAGTCCGGGTCCAGGCTGATGCCGGAGTTGGCCGGGTTGCGGTTCTTGCGCCACATCGGGTCGACCTTCTGGCTGTACCGCCGGCCGTCGGGGTTGACCAGTGGGAAGAGCACCAGGTCCAGCCGCCGGAGCAGGTCGTGGACCTCCGCGGCGGTGACGACGGTGGCGCCGTAGCCGAGGCCGGTGCCGTTGTGGTCGGCCTCCAGCAGGTCGGCGGCCAGGTGGACGAGGATCTCGCAGCTGCCCCACTCGCGGGCGTGGACGCCGCCGATCATCATCACGCAGGCCTTGGGGATCGGGGCGGGGCCGCCGATGTGCAGCGCGTGGGCGGTGCGGCCCTCGACGGAGTCCTCGGGCAGGGTGATCAGTTGGGTGGTGCCGGGGTAGGCGGTGGCCAGGCTGGCCAGGGCGGACTCGACCTCGGTGGTGTTCAGGTACGGCATGACGGTCCTCCCGGGTCAGCCGGCGAGCTTGGCGGCCAGGCCGCGCGGGACGGCGTCGGCCGGGGCGAAGCGGTCGCCCTCGCCGACCTCGGCCTGGGCGGCGCGCCCGGCCTCGCTGGCGTTGCCGATCCGGGTCACCGAGACGCCGTCGCGTTGCAGTGCGGCGACCCGGTCGTCCGGGACGTAGGCGTCGATGCTGACGCGCCCGTCGGCCTCGACGTACGGACGGCCGCCGACGTCGGGACGGGTCTCGCGCAGCAGCGTGCGCAGGGTGTCCGCGTCCTTGGCGGTGACGCGGAGCCTCAGGATGTCGGGTCGGGAGGGAGTGGAGGGTCCAGCGGACATGGCGACCTCTTCCGGGCGCCGTCGGGGGCGCTCCGCGCCGGTCACGCCTCGGCGATCGCGGATCGCGGTGTGGCGGCGGTGCCGTGCTGGTGAGCGGATATGTCCGACGTGTACCTCGTATCCTCAGGATGCGCCGCCGCCGTAGAACGCGTCAAGGGGGGCCGCCGGCAGGCCGTCCAGGAGGGCGTCCAGGCCGTTCAGCAGCTCTCCCGCGTCGTCGAAGTCGGCGAACCGGGGGACCAGTGCGCGCAGCCGCGGGTACTCGGCGGCCGGCAGCCGGTGCAGGCCGAGCCGCAGCACCGGATCCGGCTCCTCCGGGTTGTCGACCACCTGGCGCTTGTCCACCAGCAGACAGCCCAGGTTCCACGCGACGAACGCGCGGTAGACGGTCAGCGCGGTGGCGTCGTCGAAGCCGGCCCGCCCGAGCACCGCGAGGATGTGCTCGGTGAGCTGCAGCACCGACGCGGGCCGCCGGGCCACCGGGACGCTCAGCGGCCTGGTCGCCACCAGCGGCAGGATCTCCGGGTGCTCGTGCGCCACGGCGGCGAACGCCCCGGCGATGCGGCGCAGTTCGGCCCGCCAGGCGGGGCCGGGGGAGGGCCCGGCGGCGGGCGCGCGGACGGCGGTGGCGCGCAGCCGTTCGTTGAGCTCGGTGAAGTAGGCCTCGATCAGGCCGTCCAGCAGGGCCTCCTTGCCGGGGGTGTACCGGTAGAGGGCCATCGACTCCACGCCCAGCTCGGCCGCCAGCCGGCGCATGGTGAGCGCGGCCAGGCCCTCGCGGTCCACCAGCGCCACGGCCGCGGCCAGCACCAGCGGACGGCTCAGGCGTGCCCGCCGCTCGGGGCCGTCCTGCTCAACCATGTCCGCACTCCTCCGCGTCGGTGCCGACAACGTCGGGCCGCGCCCGGGGTCCGTCCGGCAGGTCAGGCGGATACACCACCAGGATACAAGCGAAGTTTCCACCGGTTCGGGGCGATGTGTCTCTCCGTGACGGCCCGCGGGTCCTCCGGGGGTGGTGCCGGATGCCGTCCGGGGGCGGCCCCGGCGCCTCGCCCGGGGGTCGGGCGAGGCGCGCTGCGGGGCGGTGCGGGGTGACGCGGGGTGATGCGGTGCGGTGTCGGTGCGGTGTCGGCGCGGTGCTCACCACGAGGCCGCGAGCAGCTGCACGGCCAGCGCGGCCACCAGCGCCGCCGAGCCCAGGGCGGTGCCCAGGCGCCCCCGGGCCCCGGTCAGCAGCCGGCCCAGCAGGGCGCCGCCGGAGGCCAGCAGCAGCTGCCAGCTGGCCGAGGCCGCGAAGGCCCCGGCGGTGAACACCGTCCGGGCGGCGGCGTCCGGGGCCGGGCCGCCGCCCAGCACCAGGGCGGTGAAGTAGAGCACCGTGAGCGGGTTCATCAGGGTGATCCCGAGCAGCGTCAGGAAGGCCCGGCCCGGCCCCGGCGGTGCCCCGGGAGCGTCGGCGGCGGATCCGGAGCGCCCGCGGTGGGCGCGCAGGGCGGTGCGGGCCGTCCGGGCCGCGAGCGCCAGCAGCACCAGCGCCGAGCCGACCCGCAGCGGCCGGGCCACCGGCTCGACGAGCGGGGCGAGGGCGCCGCCCCCGAACGCCGCCAGTACGGCGTAGATCCCGTCCGCCGCCGCCACGCCGAGCGCGGCGCAGACGCCGGTGCGCAGCGTCGTCCGGGCGGTCAGCGCCACCAGGTAGGCCCCGACGGCCCCCACCGGCACGGCGACGCCGTACCCGGCGAGCAGGCCCGCGACCAGGGCGGTGCTCACGCGTGCGCGCGGTCGGGCCTCCGGGGGCGGCCGGGCTGCTGCTGGACCGGGGCCGGACGGGCGGCGGCGGTCACGGGCAGCGGGCGGGCGGTGTGGTCGGTCATGCCGGGATGGTGGCGGTCGGGGCGGCGGCGCGGCAACCGGTTTTCCGACGGCCGCCGGCCGGTGTCCCGTACGGGCGAGTCGCGCACGCCCGCGGCCCGTGCGTCCGCGGCCCGCCCGGGTCGGCCGCTCCGCGGCATCGATCGGCGACGCACGATCTGGCATGCCCCTTTCAAATGAGGGGCTTTGCTGTCACGCTGCTGCTCCCGGTTCGCTCCTTCGAGAGGTTTCGATGAAAAGACTCCTGCGCACCCTCACCGGCGCCGCCCTGTTCCTCGCCGCCGGCACCACGGCCCTCGCCACCCCCAACGTGGCGAGTGCCGCTGACTGCACGCCCGCCCAGGTCGTGGCCAACGGCGGCTTCGAGTCCGGGACTTCGCCCTGGACGGCGCCGAGCGGCGCGATCACCAGCGGTGGCGGCCAGACCGCGCACTCCGGAAGTTCCTTCGCCTGGCTCGACGGGTACGGGTCCACCCACACCGAGACGCTGTCCCAGTCCGTCACCCTCCCCTCCGGGTGCGGCACCGCCTCGCTCGGCTTCTGGCTGCACGTCGACACGGCCGAGACGACCACCACCACGGCCTACGACAAACTGACCGTCAAGCTCGGCTCCACCACCCTGGCGACCTACTCGAACCTGGACGCCCAGAGCGGGTACGTGCACAAGACCGTCGACGTCTCCTCCTTCGCGGGAAAGACCGTCACCCTCGCCTTCACCGGCGCCGAGGACTCCAGCCTGCAGACCAGCTTCGTCCTGGACGACGTCACCCTCGACGTCTCCGGCGGTACCACGCCGCCGCAGCCCGGCGACCCGACCCGGACCCCGGCCGCGCCCGCCTACACGGTCGACCTCACCAGTGACGCCACCGGCGCCGGCTGGACCGGGCACGAGAGCGTCTCCTTCAGCAACGCCTCGGCCGCCCCGCTGAACGAGGTCTACCTGCGGCTGTGGGACAACTGGCACGGCAGCTGCCCGAGCACCCCGATCACCGTGAGCAACGTGACCGGCGGCACGGCCGCCCCGCTGTCGGTGAACTGCACCGCCCTGAAGATCACCCTGCCGGCCCCGCTCGCCCAGGGCCAGAGCGGCACGGTCGGCTTCGACCTGGGCATCACCGTGCCCAGCGGCGCGGACCGCTTCGGCCGCGACGGTGCCTTCAACTTCCTGGGCAACGCGCTGCCGGTGCTGGCCGTCCGGGACGCGGCCGGCTGGCACCTCGACCCGTACACCAACAACGGCGAGGCCTTCTACTCGCTGGCCTCCGACTTCACCGTCACGCTCGACCACCCGTCGAGCCTGCTGGTGCCCGCCACCGGCACCTCGGTGGACACCCCCGGCAGCTCCGGGCGGACCGTCACCAAGGCGACCGCGAGCAAGGTGCGCGACTTCGCCTGGGGCGCCGGGCCGTTCACCCGGATATCCGGCACCTCGTCGGCCGGGGTGAAGGTCAACATCTACTCGGTGGCGGGGATCAGCTCCTCCGACGCGCAGTCGATGCTCTCCACCGCCACCTCGGCGGTCGACGCGCACGCCCAGCGCTTCGGCGCCTACCCGTACGGCGAGTTGGACGCCGTGATCGACAACAACTTCTGGTTCGGGGGCATGGAGTACCCCGGCTTCGTCCTCGACCTGGTCAGCACCACCGCGCTCACCCACGAGATCGGCCACCAGTGGTTCTACGGCATCGTGGGCGACGACGAGTACAACAGCCCCTGGCTGGACGAGGCGTTCACCGACTACGCCACCGACCTCGCGCTCGGCAAGACCGGCTCCGGGTGCTGGAACAGCGTCTCCTGGGCCTCGTCGGCCGAGAAGATCACCAACTCGATGGCCTACTGGGACGCCAACTCCTCGCGCTACTCCACGGTGGTGTACGGCTACGGCAAGTGCGCCCTGCACGACCTGCGCCGCGCCATCGGGGACACCGCGATGGCCGGGCTGCTGAAGGGCTACGCGCAGTCGCACTGGTACGGGGTCTCCACGACGGCCGAGTTCAAGGCCGCCGCGCAGGCCGCCACGACCGTCGACCTGACCTCCTTCTGGACCCAGCACCGGATCGAGGGGTGACGACCTGCTGATCGTGTGACCTGAAGATCCGGTGATCCCGTGGTCGGGTGATCCGGAGGCGGGTGGTGGGGGGGGGGGCGCGGGGGGCCCCCCCCCCCCCCGGGGGCCGGGCCCGGGCCCCGGGCCGCCCCGGCGGGGGGCGGCGCGGGGGGGCCGCGCCCCCCCCCGCCATGTGGGTGGA